>JAIOHO010000845.1 GCA_019912905.1 Anaerolineae bacterium | reverse complement strand
CTCGGTTTGCAGCAGGGCATCGACACCGGGCAGCGCCCGCAGTGCGTCAGTCGTCGTAGCGTTCATGGGCAATTTCCCGCGAACGAAGGAATACTTCGATGACGACGAACACCATCGCCACAAAAAAGGTAATCGGTGGGTTCAGTACGCGGGGGATTTGCAGCCAGGCGCAGGTGATGACAAACAGGCCGATCCAGACACTCTGGCGCACCAGCACGCCGCCGGGGGGCAGCGCATCCTCCTGCCGGGCGAACCGGACATTAAGGTAGCGCACGAACGGCAGCACCGTGCCCGTGACGGCGACATGCAGCAGCACAAAAAAGATCCAGCGCTGCCCGACGCGCGGCAGGGTGGTGGTCACCAGCAGATACAGGCCGCCCCAGCCGCCCACGATCATCACCAGGGCTGCGATCATCACGCCCACGTGGTCGGGCGGTATTTTGTTAATTCGATTTGCCATGCGGCTTATTATCGCGTCAGGTCGGGATCAGGACGTTGCGATGGCTGAATTGGGTTTCAACCATCCAGCAACAGTATACCTCAACTTTCTTCGTGGGCCTCCCTTACCTTGAAGGTATCTAAAAGCCTAACATGCTCACCTGCACTCCGCGTGTTCCGCTGCGGGTTCGCCGTTTCACGGGGCGTGTGGCACCCCTGAAGTGCATCAGCCTTCCAGATGGCGTGGCCCGATGGCGTAGCCGCCGTGGCTGGCCTGAAAGACCATCAGGAGTCGGGCCGGTTTTTCTCCCGGGTTATAGAAGCAGTGAGGTTGAGTGGCTTCGAATAGCAGGCTGTCGCCGGAATCGAGGGTGTAATCGTCTGCATTGACCCGGTAGATGATGCTTCCTTCCAGACAGTGGATAAACTCTTCGCCGGAGTGCACGATGGGGCTGTCGCCGTTTCCCGCGCCGGGCTGAACGGTGACCACAAACGGTTCCATCTGCTGGTCCCTCAGACCAATCCCCAGGCTTTCCATGGCAATGCCATCGGCAGTGGAACTGAGCCGCTCGTCGCGTTTCACCTGCACGAGAGTCTGCTCGCGGGCATCCTCAAAGAACGCGGTCATTGGGATGTTCAGGGCAGTTGCCAGCGAATGCAGGGTGGAAACCGTGGGGGAGTTTTCGCCGCGTTCGATTCGACTGATCGCATTGAACGAGAGGCCGCACTGTTCGGCCAGCTCCCGTAAAGACCAGCCCTGCTTTTCCCGCAGCGTTCGCAGCCGCAGGCCTACATCCGGTTCGAAGCGGTCATTCATCGCCATCCCTCCCGGGCGCAAAGTAACATTTCAATTGTACCATTAAAGTAGACAAAATGTATACTATAGTAGTACAATTCGACAAAAGAAAACCGGATGACCTGTCATCCACTCCGCCGATCATACCATGAAAGGATGCATCAAATGGCGACTATTACGACGGCCTACAAGGGGGATATGCTGTTCCTGACCCAGATTGGCAGTCACAGCATGGTGACGGATGTGCCCGCCCCGATGGGTGGGAAAGATCGCGCCCCAACGCCTCCTGAACTGTTCATTGCCTCCCTGGGCACCTGTGTGGGTGCGCTGGTCGCTCAGTATTGTGGCCGGAACGGGGTAAACGCCGACGACATGACCGTGGCCGTCGATTACAAGAAAGCCGATCAGCCCACCCGGTTGACGGATCTGGTGGTGACCATTAATCTCCCTCATGCGTCCTGCCAGGATCGCGAAGCCGCGATTCGCCGGGTGGCGGAACACTGCCCGGTGCACCAGACCATCGTGACGCTGGAAGACGTTCAATTCAATATCTATGATCACGATCATCCGCTGCCCGTCGCCGAAGAGGCGCTGAAAGGCTGACCGGTCAGGCTGGCCGCACCAAGTCCGCGTGCAGATGTTCGAAGCTCGCCTGCGGGCTTTCACGTACTGCTGCGAAGGTTTCAGGCTCCTGATCGCTGGCACACGAGGCGGTCAGGGGCCTGGTGCCGAATATGATAGTCTGACTGTCCAGTAGGTGCGGACGTTTGACTTCAGAATCAGGTAGGGTGGTTACATACAGGGCTTAAAGGTATTGAGACGGATAAAGGAGAACGGAACCTTATGAAAATCGCGGTGGTCACGGACGATGGCAAAACGATCAGTCGGCATTTTGGTCGGGCCGGTGGGTATCTGGTTTTCACCATCGAGGACGGCACGATTCTGGAACAGGAGCGGCGCGAGAAATCCGGTCATCAGCAGTTCGTGCATCTCCATGAGCAGCATTCGCACACGCATGAACAAGGGCATGGCATGGACCCGGACTCTGCTGTGAAGCACGCTGCGATGATTGAGCCAATCCGGGATTGTGAAGTTGTCATCGTGCGGGGCATGGGGCAGGGAGCGTACCTTGCCATTCAGGAAGCTCACATTCGTCCTATCGTGACCGAACTCGATGATGCGGAAGAAGCGGTGCGCGCCTATCTCGATGGGACACTGGCCGATCACCCTGAGCGGCTGCATTGAATCACCCAGAACTATAGAGAAAGAGACAACGATGTCAAAGGAAGATTTGATCAAGGGGCTGAATGAGGACCTCGCAGCCGAACTCGGAACCGTGATCCGCTATACCTACCAATCCAGCCAGGCGGTCGGGTTCGTGGGGTTTGAACTCCGCGAAATTCTGAAAGATGAAATCACGGATGAACTGGGCCACGCCGCATTCTTGATGGATGTGATCGTGGACCTCGGCGGTGAACCGACGACGACACCCGCGACGTTCGACAAACCCGCTGGTCTTAAGGCGATGCTTGAACTTGACCTGGAGATGGAAAAACACGATGTAGAACACTACCAGGCCCACGCAGCGTTGGCTGAGGAACTGGGGCTGGTCGAACTCAAGATGAAACTTGAGGAAATGGCTGCCGACGAAGCCGGACATGCCCGCGAACTGCGGCGGTTGGTGAAGGGGTTATAACGCGGTTCGGGGGAGATTTGCGCAGTGGTGTGGATATAGTCTGTCTGCCGCTGTTGCAGTGTGGAGCTGGTCGCGGGATTGGACTCTGAAGTCAAAATAACCGAATATCGTTCGGCGTCCTCTGAAACATCACACCCATCACCTGACTTGACATTCCTGAAGTCCGGCCCTGTGAGCAGGCGGTTATCCCGCCCCGGGTTGATCGGGTGTATGATGAGGGCGAAGCTGTGTGGTGCAGCGCCGATGACGGACAGGCGGTGGAGTCGTGTTCAACCTCGTCCGGCGGATGATCGCCCTGAGCGGGATAGCCTGCATGCTGCTGCTGGCGGGCGTGCTGTGGGTGGTCCATCGCCAGCCGCTGCCTGAAATCGAGGCAGGTCTGGCGCTGTGCGCTGTGCCCTGCTGGGCGGGCCTGGAACCCGGTCGCACGCTGGTCGATGACGTCCCGGCGATCGTGCAGGCCCGCATGGACGATCCGTCGGCCAACCTCCAGCCGTACCAGCGCTATACCGCCTATGTGGTCGATGTGCCCGGTCGCAACGTCCTGGGGGCAATTTCTGCGCAGGATGGCAAGGTCAGCACCATCCGGCTGAACGTGGTGCAACCGCTGTGGCCGCTGCTGATGATGCTGGACACGCCGCGCTGCATCGAGCCGGTAGACAACAGCTACGGCCTGACCGTGATCAACATCTACTGGGAAATCGACGATGTCTACGTCATGTCCAACCTCACCCTGTCGCACTGGAACCCGGATTATCTGACCAATGCCCTGTATGTCTGGATTCCGACTTCGACACCCCCGTGCGAAAAATCCGGGCAGGTGCTGCCCTGGCCGGGTTATGCCGCGCTCCCCTGACCGCTATACGCTGCGCGCCCCGTGCGTCGATCCGGCCTGACTGGAGCCGATACTGGTTATGCTGAAGCTGATGATTCGGGCTGGCCTGCGGCTGCTGCTCACCTGGGCCGCGCTGCTGACGGCAATCAGCCTGCTGCTGCGCGCTCAGACGCCGGTCCTGGCCCTGTCGGAGAGCAGCTATCCGGGTTTCTCGGCCTGCGTGCTGCCCTGTTGGGCGGGAATCACACCGGCGCAGACGCCGACCGGCGAGGTAGCCGCGCGGCTGGCGGAGGCGATGCCCGCGCTGCAATTCGAGTTTCGCCGGGTCGTGACTCAGATCAATTTTGTCGCCAGCGGCCCGGAAGAACAGTTTGTCGGGGTAATTTATGACGATCGGGGCGTCGTCGGCGGCCTGCGCTTCGAACTCGGTCCCCCGTTATGGCAGATGATCGAGGTCCTGGGCGCACCGGCCTGTGTGCGCAGCTCTGCCGCATCGGATGGGCAGGAAGTCGTCATTGTTTCGTGGGAAACGGAAGGGCATTCCCTCAGCGCGACGCTGCTGCTGCCGACGCCGGAGTCGTGGAATCCGTCTGCGGAGGTCAGCCTGTTTGCCATCTTTACCCGCTATGGAGCCTGCCGCGCCTCCGGCGAACATCCCTGGCGGGGGTTTGCCTCAACCTGGCGTTATCGCAGCGGCTAACTGTGCGCGCTGATGACCTCGTATAACTCCCGTGTTTCGCGTGATGGGCCGATGTTGAGGCTGTCATGCAGGATTTTCTCAAGTGACTGGTACTGCCGCTGGGCATCCTCGATCATGTCCTGCTTGAGATAGATCGACATCACTTCCCGATGAATATCTTCGCGTTCCGGGGTTTCCTTCAGCGCACGGATGAAAAAGCCCAGCGCGTGATCGAGTTCATTACGCCGCTTGTGCAGCCGTGCCATGCTGATCAGGGCCTGCGCGTATAACTGCCGCAGTTGGTCGCGCCGCTCGACGACCCAGGGCATTTCCACGGTCTGGATGAACGGGGCTTTGTACAGTTCAATGGCTTCGACCAGCAGGGTTTTTTCCTGTTCGTCGCTCATGGCGACCATCGCACGTTCGATCGCGCTCTGAAAATCTGCGACGTCGTAATGGCGCACGATTTTTTCGCTGGGCATGTAAAAACCGCCGCTGTACTGTGTCAGCTCATAGCTCTTGCCGTCGCCGACCTTCATACTGATGCGCTCAGAAATTTTGCGCTTGGTCACGTGAAACACATTGGTGGCCTCCTTGACCGACAAATCCGGCCAGAAGGTGGCAAAGATCTCGTCGCGCGTGACCAGGGGATGATCCATAAAATAGAAAAACAGGTTGCGGGGCAGGGCACCATCCCAGTTGGTAATCATCTGGCCGTTGACCAGGGCATAGCCGCGCCCCAGGGAATAGACCTCTAACTGCGGACGGCCAGGCTCGTCGATCTCGAACATGACGTCATCTTTGCGATACTCGGTGCCGACCACGCAGGCATCGCCGCGCGCGACCATGTTGTACCAGGGTTCGTAAGTGAGTCTGCGTGAGCTGAATGAGAGCTGGATATTATCTGGCAAATTCTTGACTGCGGCCTCGATGAATTCCCGGAATTTACCATTTAGAGGTGCCCTATCGAATTCATCGATAAAAAGCAAGATATTCTCATTTTTAGCATAGTCGGCCAGGTCTGCGGCCAGTGCTTCGCCTAACCGGGCAGGCTTGGGATTGATGAGGGCTTGTTTGAGATGGCTGCCAAATCCTTCCAGCACCTGATCGAATTCGGTCGCCATACTGGACAGCCATTCTTCCAGTTTCGGGTTTTCGCCGATGATGCGGTAGTATAACAATCCTTTGTCAAGGTTCTGGATCAGGTGTGTCAGGAAGATCGTCCGGTAATTCACCCAGGGATACAGTAAAATGACTTTTTTGCCTCTGGAACGCTCTTGAAACTCCTGAATCGTCAGGTTTGTGATCATTTGGGGAATCATGCAATACCCTTCCAAGGTAATCTGAGTAGGCTGCGGCGCCAGGTGATGCTATTCACATTTCAGGAAATTACTCGTGTAAGTTCCCACCGCTGCGAATGTTACTTACATTAGGCGATCAATCTTAAATTAAGATACTCCAGGCGCAATTTCCACCTATTACTCGTAGTTTAACGTTTCTTAAAACTGATGTAAAGACTAATTCGGCATCGTCAAAACTTAATAACAAACTCATACGCCGAATTAACATTTTTATATAAATTCTGCAAGCTTATAGACTGACGAGCGATTGCTCAATGATCACCAGCATACCTGAATTTCATCAGAAAACCTATTGCGATTCATTACGGCGTAGCGCGGAATTATAGCGTCCCGCAGCACCCACGTCAAAATACAATTCTGGGTGGTGAATCGGCCTGGTTCTCGCCTAAAATGGGGTCTTGGAGGTGTGAAACTTCTAACATCTTGGGGAAAATTGTGTTATAGTGAGTCTGATCAATTAATCGGTTCCATGCCAACAACATTTCATTAATTATCGTGCTGCTTTCATGTTGAAAATGCGAATCTGTTTATTGTTGATTGACTGAGATGCCGTCCATATTGAGGGGAATGGCGTGGCCGATCTATTGAGCCTTCTGGTCACCAGCAGCTGCCTGGGCCTGTTTGTCCTGGTTTCGCTGCCAGATGCTCAATCCGCGCGCCTTTTCTCGACCGGATTTCGGGGATTGTCCCTGCTGATCACTTATTTTGCGCTGGGACCGATTCCGGCGGCAGCGATTGCCGTGCTGGGTGCGGGGGTGGTGATCATTCGTCAGCCACCCGAAAATCGGGCAATAGCCCTGCGACACCTGCTGCCGTCCGGCCTGCTGGCGCTAACCACCGTGATCTTATCGGCCTGGTGGTGGGCCGCTGGACCGCTGGATCGACTGACGCCTGAATCGGCAGCACCGGTCGCCCTCGCCATTCTGGTGGGTTATGGGGTGGGCCATCTGGCAGAAGCTGGTCTGACCGGCTCATTCATCCTCGCGCCACGCGAGTGGTTTGCCGCAATCGCCCAGATGGTGATTGTGCTGGTGGTCCCGTCTGCCGCTGCTCAAGTCGGTGCGGGCCTGCTGCTGGTCATAGGTTTGCTGGCGCTGGTGGTCTGGTCGCTGCAAGAGGCGGATCGCGCGCGGCGGATGTTAAAGCGCCAATTCTCACCAATCAATCGGTCTGCGAGTGATTCCCCGCTCGATCTCGATGCGCTCCTTTGGTCTGTCTACACCCACTTATCCTCGTCTGTCGATAAAACCGGCTTCTGTTTCGCGCTTTATGATGAAGCCCGCCAACGGCTGGACTTCCGGTTGGTGGTGATGAACGGTCAGAAAGTCGAACCGCCGCCCCCTCTGGTCGGTGAGGCTGCTGCATTTTTTATCGCCCAGCATCGTCTGGCGCTGCATCTCAGCGTTCACGCTGGTCAGAGTCCGCCCGCATGGATGCCGTCGTGGACCTTTCGCGATTATCTGGGTGTGTCGCTGCGGGTGGGCGCAGAGGTCGCAGGTGTGCTGTCCGTCATGCATGCAACCCGCGCCGATGCCTTTGGGGACGACGCCCTTCGGCTGCTTGAAGACGCCGCCCAGCAGACCGGGCTGGCTGTGCATCATGTGGTGCTGACCACGCGCTATCAACACATGGTTCAGAAGATCACGCTCATCAACGAGTCGGCCCAGCAGGTGATGTTCGACGGCGACCGATTGAGCGGGCTGGAGGCAGCCTGCCACGCCGCCTGTGCCATCTCCGGCGCGGACAAAAGCGCAATTTTCCTGAATGTGGGACCCGAAGTAGACCTGCAAATGGGGGTTGGCCTGCCCGACCGTTACCGTGACTGGATCATGGTGAATCAACCGGCGCTGCACGAGGACGTGCTGATGGTGCCGGATACCCGTGCCCACCGGAATCCGGTGCTGTACGAGGCGAGCCAGTTGGGTGCGTTTCAGGCGCTGATCGAACTGCCGCTGCGCTCGGGCCGGGTGATCCAGGGTCTGCTGGCAGTGTACTTCGATGTGCCCCATGCGTTCGGGCCGGAGGATATTCATCTGCTGACTACGCTGGCCGGTCAGATTGCCGCGCTGCTGGAGAACACGCGGCTGGTCGATGTGATGGAACAATATGTCTATGAGATCGGTCAGTTAGTCCAGCTCTCGCGTATCTCCACATCCAGCCTCAACCTGACGGCTGTGGTCCATGATATTGCCGATATGCTTCAGCAGATGACGAATGCGAGCCGTGTCGCGATCGTCGCGCTGGAAGCCGAGCGGGTGCGTCTGCTGGCGGCGGCCAACGGCACCACGGCGACCGCGACGGACCGCCTGGAACCGTTCCCCGAGCTGATCGATATGGGGCGCGACCCCAATCCGGTTCCGCGTGTGCTTCAGGCCGAGGATGCCGGGCTGTCGCCGGGTATGGCGGCTTATATGGCGGTCTATGGCGAACAGGCGATTATCCTGGTGCCGATGATTGTCGATAGTGTTGTGATGGGTGTCATCGTGCTGGGCAGCCAGGAGCCGCGCCGCTTCGAGGCCCGCGAGTCGCAGTTTGTCGAGATGGCCGCCAATCAGGTCGCCACACAGATCAACAACATCTGGCTGCATGAAAAAATCCAGCAGGAACTCGATCGGCGGCTGGCGCAGGTGGTTGTCGTCGAAGACATCGCCCAGCAGGTCTCAAGTTCTTTGGACTTCAACCAGATTATCAACCATGTGCTGGAAGCGGCGATCCGGGCGACCGATGCCGACCTAGTGTTTCTTGCCCTGATTACGGAGACGGATCAACTGTGGGTCATCGAACAGCGCATCGAAAAAGGCCAGTCGCAGTGGCGTTATTTCTCTCGCAGCCGTGAGACCGGGCTGCCGGGTTACGTGCTGAGTCAGGGCCGCCCGGTGGTCGTCGCCAATAACCAGCAGACCGACTTCTACGAATCAGATTATGGTTCTGCCTACCAGTCCTCGTTGGGGGTTCCGTTGTTGAAAGACGCAGACATCCTCGGTTTGCTGGCTGTGGAGAGCAAACTGATCGGCGCGTTCAGCCAGGAGCAGGCCGGGTTTATGACGAGCCTGGCCGGTCATGCGGTCATGAGTATCGAGAACGCGCGCTTTCTGGAAGAACGCCGCAACGAAATTGACCTGCTCAAAAATCTGCGCGACCTGTCGCTGTGGCTGGTCAGCGCCGACGATATTCGTTCGGTTGGTTTCGAGATTCTTGAAACTGCGCTGCAATTGTTGCAGGGCAAGCAGGCAGTGCTGTATGCCAATGAAGCAGACGGGCTGCGCCCCCTGACCAAGCTGTGGTATACCGAAGGCAGCAATCTCAGTGCCGAAGAACGCCTGCCCGATGCGCTGGCGCAGGAAGCTGCGCGGACTGGCGAGCTGGCTCATCTGGTTGATGTGCGCGAACACCCGGCCTTTAGCGGCGACTTCGATTACGACAGCGCGGTCGCCATCCCCCTCAAGCGCGCCCAGTTAGCAGCTTATATCCTGGTGGTGACGTTCGATGGGCATCGTCAGTTGATCGACCGAGATCAGAATACCATCGAGCTGCTGGCGGGCCAGGCCATCGGCCATCTGGAAAATGCCAGCCTGCACGAGCGCATCCGGGAAGGTCGTGACCAGATGCGCACGATCCTCAACTCAACCCGTGACGGGCTGATCCTGCTGGACTGTGACGTGCGCCTGATCGAGTCGAATCCGGCGGCGCATCGGCTGCTGGGAGTCGATCTGAGTGAGCAGGAGGATGCCTATTTCCCGGACCTGCTGTTGAAGTCGAACAGCATGGCAGGCGAGATCGGTTATACGGCAGATGACCTTGACGAACTGGTGACGATCCTGCACACCCAACCCGAAGCCGAAACCCGCCGTGAGCTGCGCCGCCGCAGCGACGGTCAGATCCTGTACCTTGAGGAATTGGGACTGCCGGTGATGGGGGATGGTGACGAGATCACCGGGCGGCTGCTGGTGCTGCGCGATGTGACGGAGGCGCATTTGCTGGAAGAACAGCGCGAAGACCTGACGGACATGGTGGTCCATGATTTCCGCGGCCCGCTGGGGGCAATTCAGAACGCCGTGGATCTGGTGCTGCCCCGTTTGGGCGAGCCTGAGGATCAGGAAGACAACCAGCTGCTGTTAAATGCAGCCCGGGATAACGCGGCTCATCTGATGCGGCTGGCAGAGATTCTGCTGGAAATCTCACGCATGGAGCGCCCGGGCCTGGAACTGAAGCGCGAGGCCCTGCCGCTGGAAGCTCTGGTGCTGACCGGGCTGACGGCGGTCAGGACGACGGCGCAGCGGGCGCACATCGCCCTGAAAGCCGATCTGCCTGCCGATCTGCCCCTGATCTACGTCGATCCTGAAAAAATCGAACGGGTGATGATCAACCTGCTCGACAACGCCGTGCGCTATACGCCTCCTGGTGGGAGTATCCTTGTAACGGCCTCAGTGCTCGAACCCGAACGCTGGATGGAAGTTTGCGTCGCCGACAGCGGACCGGGAATCCCGCGCGAACGAAGGCAGGACGTCTTTGAACGTTTCCGCCGAATTCCCGGCCAGGAACCTCATCGCGGGCAAAAAGGGCATGGGCTGGGCCTCAACTTCGTGAAGCTGGCGGTCGAGCGTCACGGCGGAACGATCCGCATTGCGGAGGACTGTAGCCTCTCTGGGGCTTGCTTCGTATTGACCTTACCTATCGTTGAATCGTAAAACGTTATAGACTGTAATAAATGGTTTATATCGGGAACCCCTGGGTTCGATCTATTGATGACGATGGCAAACTTACCTCACATGTCTCGACGGACCAGTCTGCTGACCCTCCTGATCGTGGCAACACTGGTGGCGCTGCTCGTGATGCTTCCGGGCGTGCGCAGCGATTATGTGGGCATCGCGCTGCTGTGCGGGGTTCTGACCGCGACCGCCAAGTATTTTGGGGTGCTGCTGTCGCAGGGCGAAATCAGCACCGCGTATATGGTTGGCATCCTGGGTATCCTGCTGCTGCCCGCCGAAGCGGTCCCTGCGCTGGCCTGGTTCATCTTCGCCGGTGGGCTGATCGGCAGCCTGGTGCGTGCCAGCCGACCCCGGCGGCGTCCCCGTTCGCATCGCACGGCGCGCGTTTCGCGCAATGTGGTCACTGTATCGGCGCGGGTGACGCTGAGTTTTCTCGCCGCGGCCTGGGTTTATCATTTGCTGGGCGGACGCCAGCCGCTGGAGGGTTTCACGCCTGCGGATGTCGGGCCGGTTCTGGCGCTGCTGGCGGTTTACCTGGCTGTCTATTTTGTGATTTTCCTGCTGGCTGTGTATATCGACCAGCGTCCGGTATGGAATGCGGTCTCCGAAAACCGGCTGATGCTGACCCTGGTGCTGGTCGCGCCGACGCCGCTGCTCATGCTGAGTGCGACATTTTACGGCAGAGGGTCAGACCTCGCCTACGCGCTGTTGTTGGGGATACTCGTGCCGCTGTCGCTCGGGCTGTTCTGGTTCAGCCGCCTGCGCTATAACCTGCTGCGCCAGATGCAGGAAATGCGCGCGCTGGCGAATATCAGCCGGGCGGTGCGCGCCAATCAAAATATGGATGCGGTGCTGAATGTGGTTTACACCGAGTTGGTTGCCCTGCTGCATATCGACTCTTTCAGCGCCGTCCTGTCCGATTCGGAAGGGCGCTGGCTGCACGATGTCCTGGTGGTGCGCGGCGGTCAGCGCGTGACCCGAAATGGGTCGTATGAGCGCCAGTCCAATAGTTTGATCGATCATGTGCTGCGCAGCCAGGTGCCGCTGCTGCTGGCCCGCGATGCGCCGCTTGCCGCGCACCAGTTGGGGCTGAGCGCGCCGGAATATCCAGCCTCGTCGTGGCTGGCGGTGCCGCTGCTGGCTGCCGGGCGGGTTCTGGGCGTGCTGGAAATCGCCTCGACTGATCCGCGCCAGCGTTTTGGCACCGAGGAGCAGCACGTCCTGAATATCATCGCTTCGGCGACCAGCGCGGCCATCGATAACGCCCAGCTCTACAAGCAGCAGGCTGAACGTGCCGTGCGCCTGGGGAATCTGAACAAGGTGCTGGCGCTGCTGACAGAGACGCTGCTGCCCGATGATGTGCTCGATACCGTCATCTCGTCGGCGTCAGTCGTCTCAGAAGCGACGGCGGTTGCGGTTTACCGCTATGCCAACAGCGCCTATACGCTGGTGCGCGCGGCTGGTTTGAGCGACTCGTTTGCCGTGCAGCCGATTCTGGTGATGCGTCCACATGTCGGACTGGATGATGCCGATCAGCCGATAGTGGTCGAAGATGTCCGCCGTGACGACCGAGTCGAAGCCCTGCAAGCGGCGCTGCGGCAGGAAGGGAAGGCGGCCTGGATCGAACTGCCGCTGGTCGTCGGCGGCAAGGGTATCGGCGCGATTATCCTGTACTTCGACCGCCCTCAGCATTTGACCTCTGAGGCCATCGAACTCCTGAGGACCTTCGCCAATCAGGTGGCACAGGCCATCCGCAATGCGGACCTGTATGCCGGGACTTACCGGGCGCTGGAGGTCCGTATCGAACAACTGTCCGCGCTGGCTGCCCTGGGCCGCCAGTTGATGGTGACGACCGACTTGCAGACTATCTCGCAGCGCATGCTGGACACGGCAATCGAGGCGACCGGCACACGGGTCGGCGCGGCGCTGCTGCGCTCGGATGTCGAGGGTCAGCTTTTACTGACGGCGCATCAGGGTTATCCTGCGGGAGTCTTCGACCGGCAGGGGCTGCTGGAAGAGGGGATTACCGGGCGTGCGCTGCGCGAGGGTGCGGCGGTCTGCTGCAACCGGGTCGAGGAGTCGCCCGATTATCTGCCGCTGATCTCGACGACCCGCGCCCAACTGACGGTGCCCATCCTCTGGCAGGGTATGGTGCTTGGTGCGCTGACCCTGGAGAGCGAACAGCCATTTCTGGCGGAACACAGCGATTTTGTAACGCAGTTAGTCAATCAGACGGTCTTTGCCGTCGAGAATGCGCGCCTGTTCCACGATGCTGCCGAGGCGCGCGACCGGATGCAGGCGATTCTCGATACCATGACCGAGGCCCTGATTCTGATCGACCGGCACGGGCAGGTGGCGCTGGCAAATCCCCGCGTGGACCTGCTGGGGCTGGATAACCGCCACCTGATCGATCAGCCGCTGGATGCTCTGCTGAACGGCAGCACGCGGATGGCCGAGCGCTGCGGTTTTTCTTCCGATGAAGACCTGCTGCGGCTGGTCCAATCGCTGCGCGGCCCGTCTATTCTGCCGGAGAGCGGCGTGTACACCCTCCAGATCGACAGCACCCTGCGCTACATCCAGCGTCAGGTGATCCCAGTGCGGGACGAACAAACCGATATTATCGGCGCGCTGCTGGTGTTCAATGATCGGACGGAGCAGCATAACCTGGAACGCGCCCGCGAAGAATTCTCACAGATGATTATTCACGATCTGCGCAGCCCGCTGACGGCGGTCACCAGCAGCGTCGCCCTGCTCAGCGAGATTATCCCCCCGGACAATGAGTTCAGCTCCCTGGTCGTTCGAACCGCCGATTCCAGCCAGCGGGCTATCCGCAAACTGCTCAAGCGAGTCGATTCGCTGCTCGACATTTCCCGAATTAAAAGCGGTGTGATGTCGCTGCATCTCGAACAGGCTGAGCTTGGACCGCTGGTGGATAACGTGTGTGCCGAACTGGAGCCGCTGGCACACGACCTTGAGGTTGCCATCCTCACCCGGATGCCGGATAATCAACCCCGTCTGGTCATCGACGTCGAGAAGGTTGAGCGAATCCTCCTTAATCTGGTGGATAACGCCCTTAAATTCAGCCCCAACGATAGTGAGATCGTGATTGTGATGCAGGTCGCCGACGGGCTGGCCTATGTCCGAGTCATCGATCGGGGGCCGGGCGTACCTGAAAGTGAGCGCCAGAGCATCTTCGATCGCTTCGTTCAGATTCAGAATCAGGCCGGTCGCCACCGGAGCGGCAGCGGTCTGGGCCTGAATTTCTGCAAGCTGGCCGTTGAAGCACATGGCGGGCGCATCTGGATTGAGGATAACCCGAACGGCGGCAGCATCTTCGTTTTTACGCTGCCCATCGCCACCGAAGGGCATTCCGTCCACAGCGAATAGAGAAGCGGGTGCACGATCATGGAACGAATCTGTGTGTTTTGTGGGTCCAGCGCCGGGACCCAAGAGGCTTACGGTCTGGCGGCGCGCGACCTGGGCCGTGCCCTGGTTGCCCATAAGCTCGACCTCGTCTACGGCGGCGGCAGGGTGGGGCTGATGGGTATCCTGGCGGATTCCGTGCTCGCGGCAGGCGGGCGTGCTTTTGGGGTGATCCCCGAGGCCCTGGCGGACAAAGAAGTGGCGCACGCGGGCCTGACCGAACTGACCCTGGTCCCCTCGATGCACGAACGCAAGGCAGCGATGGTCGAAATGGCCGATGCCTTTATCGCCTTGCCCGGCGGTTTTGGGACCTATGACGAACTCTGCGAGATTCTGACCTGGGCGCAGCTTGGCTTTCATCGTAAGCCGATCGCACTGTTGAATGTCGCTGGTTTTTATGACGGTCTGCTGACGTTCTTCGACCAGGCCACGCGTGAGGGGTTCGTGCGGCGGCAGCACCGTGATATGATTTTGGTCGAGCAGGAGCCGACTCTGCTGCTGCGCAGCCTGATGCATTATGTCCCCGATGTGACGCCAAAGTGGATTACCCGCGACGAGCTGTAAGCCACGTCAGCGACCAGCCGGGTCCGCCCCTACGATAGACGATCCTGGTCGCAACACTGGCCGAACATCTGGAAAGGGTGCTCGTCTCCGACGACCGGTGATTATCCACTCATCTCTGACCTGACCCCTGGAACCCCAACGGGGTCTGGATACCTGCCGGGTAGGTCGGTGCCCGGAAGTCCAAAAAGTTCATCACTGGCGCTCACCAGTCACCCGATCCGCACCCGGACACTTCCAGCGTGCGCGGTGACCCCCGACAGGTCACCTTCTCCAGTCCATGAACAGCCGCTTGCGTAGCAAACCCTTATCAAACTAAATCCGAATGACTTCTGAATTCGCCCCGCGAATTTACAGCCTTTAGTTCTGATCCATGCTCTCTGAAAGAATCTGGCCCATAATGTAATAATGCTCTTTGTACAGGTGGAAAGCTATGTCACTCCGAAAAAAATCCTTCCTTGCGGCATTGGTCACGATGGGTGCGATGTTAGTTATCCTTTACTCCCTATCGCAATCCATCCTCCTCGGCAGTTTTCTCCGGCTCGAAGCCCAGAGCGCCGCGGATAATGTCGAACGGGTCGTCAACGCCCTGAAAGATGAAACGACTGCGCTGAGTTTGATAACCACCGATTGGGCGTACTGGGATGAAACCTATCACTTTGTGCAGACCCAGGATGAGGATTACATCGTCAATGACCTCAATGAACCAGCCCTGACCAACCTGAATCTCAGTTTCATCGTTTTCGTGGATGCAGCCAGAAACGTTGTTTACAGCAAAGTTCTGGAATCGGGAACAGGTGAAGTGGTGCCGGATGATACCGCACTTCAGGAACCGTGGATCGGGAGCAATGAGTTTTTTCGGATGATCGACCTGGAGGGCGATGTCAACGGATATATCCAGACTGCCCACGGACCGGCGCTGGTTGCCGCCCGCTCGATCCTCACCAGCGTGAAAGAGGGTCCGACTGCCGGTACCCTGATCATGGGTCGTTACCTCAACGATTACAGAATACAGACGGTGTCACAGTCGCTGCGGATGATGATCGAACTGCATTCCGCTGCAGAATCGGAGGCGCACGAGGGGTTCGTCGCTGTGGCCGCGGGACCCTCCGAGA
>JAIOHO010000844.1 GCA_019912905.1 Anaerolineae bacterium | reverse complement strand
AGTGCATTCAGGCCGTCATCCCGGCAGCCCGTGAATACGACATCGTCCTGGGAATGGAGAACCACTACAAAGACGGTTTCTGGAAATACCCTGAATTTGCGCAAAAAGCTGACGTCTTTCTGAAGATTGTCGATGCCATATCCGAGCGAAAGCATTTTGGGGTGCAGTATGATCCGTCCAATGCCATCGTCGCCGGGGATGATCCCCTTGAACTGCTGCGCCGGGTAGCAGACCGGGTGGTCAGCATGCATGCCAGCGACCGCTATCTGGCGGAAGGGACGACGTTAGACGAGCTGCGTCAAAACGATGGCACGCTGGGGTATTCGCCCAATCTCCGTCATGGCGTCACCGGTAAGGGTCTGAACGACTATGACACCATCTTTAAAATTCTGGCGGATAATCACTACACGGGGTGGATCAGCATTGAAGATGGGGTGAATGGCCTGGATGAAATGCAGGACTCGCTGACTTTTTTGCGGCGGATGAGCGCTAAGTATTTTGGGGAGCAGTGAAGCTTATGGACGCATTGGTGAAATATGACAGCCGGGATCACGCCGTCGAAGTTCGTGATATTCCCGAACCCCCGGCCCCAGGTCCGCGCGAAGTGGTCCTCGAAGTCAGGGCGGCGGGTGTTTGCGGCAGCGATCTGCACATGTGGCACGAAAATCATAGCTGGAAGATCAAACTGCCGCTGGTCCTGGGCCATGAGTTCTGCGGCGTCGTGGCGGATGTGGGCGCAGATGTCACCGGCTTCAAGGTCGGCGATCGCGTGGCCTGCGAAACGGCAGCGCAGGTTTGTGGGCAGTGCATTTACTGCCTGACCGGGAACTATAATCTGTGCCCGAATCGTCTGGGCTACGGGGCATTGGCGGATGGCGCATTCACGCGCTATGTAACGGCGCGGCCTCAGATTTTGCATCATATTCCCGTGAATGTGCCCTTTGAACATGCCGCCCTCACCGAACCGATTTGTGTCGCCTACAACGCGCTGGTCGAAAAGACCTCGTCGATGAAGCCGGGCGATACGGTGGTGATCCAGGGGCCTGGGCCAATCGGCATCATGGCGCTGCTGGTGACGCGGTTGCGGGGTGCCAGCACGATTATTGTTCTGGGCACCGACCGCGATGAACAGCGTCTGGACGTGGCTGCCGAACTGGGTGCGACTTACACCCTGAACATTCAGCACGAAGACCCGCTAGTTTTGGTTCGCTCGCTGGGGGATGGCTTCGGCGCGGATCTCGTGGTCGATTGCAGCGGCGTGAGCGCAGCTCTCAAGCAGTCGATGGATCTGGTGCGGCCTAACGGCACGATTACCAAGATTGGCTGGGGGCCGCAGCCGCTGAATTATAATCTGGACCCGCTGGTGGCAAAGGCGGTCACACTTCAGGGGTCCTTCAGCCATACCTACTCCACCTGGGAACGTGTGCTCGGCCTGCTCAGTTCCGGGCAGATCAATCTGGAACCAGTCATCGGTGGCATGTACAACCTGGACGACTGGGAAACTGCCTTTTCGAAGATGGACGCGGGCGAAAATGTGAAATCTGTTTTGCTTATGAATTAGGAAGATATTCATGGAAGCCTTGATTCAAATCTCTATCGATGTGATCGATCTCGAAGAAGCGCTGGCCCTGGCCCGCGCCAGCGTCGCCGCCGGGGTGGATTGGTTGGAAGTGGGGACGCCGCTGGTTCTGGCGGAAGGTCTGCATGGAGTTCATGCCTTCCGGTCTGCCTTTCCCGATGTGCCGATTGTCGTCGATCTGAAGACGATGGACGGCGCGGGCCTGGAAGCCGAGATGATGTTTAAGGCTGGCGGCAACATGGTCGTGGTCATGGGTCAGGCCCACGATGCCAGCATCATCGAGCAGGTCAAAATGGCGAAGAACTACGGGGGCAAGGTGATGTGTGACGTGATGCTCTGCGCGGACAAACCTGGGCGCGCAAGACAGGCGCAGGATATGGGCGTCGATTACATCATCGTGCACACAGGTTTTGACGAGCGCAACATGATTGGCGGCCTCAGCCCTCTGAACGACCTGCCGGCGGTGCTTGAGGCAGTCGATATTCCGGTGCAGGCGGTCGGCGGTTTGTCGGTCGATCAGGCTATCGAAACGCTCAGGCTGGGGGCGCAGATCGTGGTGTTCGGTGCCCCACTGGTCATCAGCGGAACCGAGTTCAAAGCGGCTGATCCGAATTTTGAGGTGCAGCTGCGCGACATTGTCCGCCGCGTGCGCGAGGCTTAATCCCCCGCCACACGCAGCCGTTCGCCCATCTGCACGCGCCACAGCGCCGCATACAGGCCGCCATGAGCAATCAGGTCGTCATGGTGGCCTTGTTCAGTCACCACGCCGTTTTCCAGCACGAAAATGCGATCGGCGTTGCGAACCGTGGATAGGCGGTGCGCGATGATGATGGTCGTCCGCCCAATGATAATCCGCTCCAGCGAACGCTGAATCGCGGCTTCCGTCTCGTTGTCAACCGAGGACGTGGCTTCGTCCAGAATCAGCACCGGCGGATTCTTCAGTATGGCTCGTGCGATCGAAATCCGCTGGCGCTGTCCACCGGATAGTTTCTGTCCGCGTTCGCCCACAATCGTATCGTAACCGTTGGGCAGTGCCATGATGAACTCATGCGCTTCAGCAATCCTGGCCGCCTCGACGATCTGTTCGAAGCTGGCGTCGAACGTGCCATAGGTGATGTTCTCCCGCACCGTCCCGTGAAAGAGAAAGACATCCTGGCTGACAAAGCCGATGGCGCTGCGCAGATCGGCCATGCGCAAATCGCGCAGGTCGTGACCGTCGAGGGTGATGCACCCGCACGTCACGTCGTAAAAGCGCAGCAGCAGCTTGACAATCGTGCTCTTGCCTGCCCCGGTCGCGCCCACGATGGCAATTGTTTCACCTGCGGGCATGGTCAGCGACAGACCTTTGACGACCGATTGGCCGGCATGATAGGTGAAATAGACATCCTCGAAGACGATTTCGCCGCGGACCTGCTGGACCGGCATGGCACGGTCGCCGTCTGCGATGGTCGCTTCGGTGTCCAGAAGATCGAGAATGCGCGTGGTGGAGGCCATTGCCCGCTGGTACAGGTCGAACGTCTCTCCCATGCGCGTCAGCGGCCACAGCAGGCGCTGCGTCATGAAGATCATGATGCTGTAGACGCCGATATTCAGGGTGCCATCCAGGGCGAGCTGCCCGCCGAAATACATGATGGCGATAAATCCGCCGACGATCGCCATACGGATCAGCGGCACAAATGCCGCGCTGAGTTGAATGGCACGCCGGTTGTATTCGCGGTACAGGTTGCTTTCATGGCAAATGCGGTTGACCTCGTGATCCTCCGCCGTAAAGCTCTTGACGGTCGCAATGCCGCCCAGGTTATTGGCAAGCTGGCTGTTGAGCATGCCGACCTGCTGGCGGACGGCCATATAACGTGGAGCCAGTTTGCGCTGGAACCAAACCGACCCCCATACGATCACCGGCATGGGGACGAGCGCAAGCCAGGCGACCGAAGGCGCGACCACAAAATATAACCCACCAATGACCAGCACGGTGGTGACGATCTGGATGAGATCGTTCGCGCCGACATCCAGAAACCGTTCGAGCTGGTTGATGTCGTCGTTCAGAATCGACATCAGCCCGCCCGTGCTGCGGTCCTCGAAGTAAGCCAGTTCGAGGTGCTGGACGTGGGCGTAGGCTTCGATGCGAAAATCGTGTTCGATCAACTGCGACAGGTTGCGCCAGTACACCTGCCGGATGTAATCAAACAGCGATTCCAGCACCCAGACCACCAGCGTCAGCACTGCCAGGATGATAAGCTGGGTCTGCATCTCCGGGAAACCCAGGTCACCGAGGAACGAATCCTCCTGGCGGACGACTACATCCACTGCTGCGCCGATGAGCATGGGCGGCATAATGTCGAAAATCTTGTTGAGAATCGAGTACGTCACCGCGAGGGTCACGCGCCCTCGGTACTGCCGGGTGTAGCGGATCAGGCGTGGCAGCGGATGCGGCTTGGGATGTGTGCTCATGAATACAGACAGCGGCTTTCCAGATGAACGACGTAAAGCGCATTGTAGCATAGGCGTGATAAGGCCAATGGATTGGACTCAGCCGCGCGTTAATGG
>JAIOHO010000843.1 GCA_019912905.1 Anaerolineae bacterium | reverse complement strand
GTACTTCAAGTACTTTGCAGACGAAGTGCCGATGATCGGTACGGTCGGCTTCTGGCCGCAGCCCATCGTCGTCAGCAACCGCCTGCACAACGTTCCAACGGAGAATCTCTACTGGGGTTCGGATAGCAACTTCTATCCGCCGTACTTCCCGGAACAGTGGTTTATCCGCGAGTAACCCGATCTATCGTTGGGGGCGGTGATCCGCCGCCCCCTTTCAAAAGATTACTTCAGGAAATAGATGATTGAGGCCGCCATGTGGGGTTATGTACTGCGACGCGTGAGCTATATGCTACTTACGATATGGGCGTTGAGCTTCGTTGTATTTGTGATCATCCAACTACCGCCTGGCGACTATCTTTCGACCTACATCTCCTCACAGCAGGCCCAGGGTAACACCTTTGATGATGCGGCCATCGCCGCCCTGCGCCGCCAATACGGTCTGGATGGCACCTTCTTCGACCAGTATTGGAAATGGATCACGAATTTTTTGCAGGGCGATATGGGGCGTTCCTTCGAGTGGAACCAGCCCGTCACGGTGCTGCTGGCCGAACGCCTGCCGCTGACGATGATTCTGTCCATTTCGACGCTTATATTCGTCTACATCGTCGCCATTCCCATCGGCATTTATTCCGCACTTAATCAATACAGCCTGGGCGATTACGTATTCTCCACCATCGGTTTTATCGGGTTAGCCATCCCGAATTTCATGCTGGCATTGATCCTGATGTACGTGCTTTTTAAGTATTTTGGCCTGAGCGCGGGCGGCCTGTTTTCGGACCAATATGCCACCGCACCCTGGAGTCTGGGAAAAGTGCTGGATCTCTTCCAGCATCTGTGGGTGCCCGTCATCGTGATTGGGATGGCAGGCACGGCAGGGCTGATCCGCGTGATGCGCGGTTCGCTGCTGGACGAATTGGGCAAGCAGTACGTCGTCACGGCCCGTGCAAAAGGTGTGCGGGAACGGCGTTTGATTTTTAAATATCCGGTGCGCATCGCCATCAACCCAATCGTCAGCACCATCGGCTGGCAGCTGCCGCGAATCGTGTCTGGAGAGACGATTGTCGCCATTGTGTTGAGCCTGCCCACGACAGGTCCCCTGCTCTACCGGGCGCTATTGTCCCAGGATATGTATCTTGCTGGCAGCATTGTGCTGACGCTGGGGGTGTTAACGCTCGTCGGAACGTTCATCTCCGATATTCTGCTGGTGATGGTGGACCCCCGTATTTCATTTGAGAAGAAGGCCTGATCCATGGATGCAGCGACAGGCGACCTGCCGGTGCAATCGCACGAACGTGAATTGACCAGCGAGGAGCGTTATTACCTCGCCTCTCAGTGGCAGTTGATGTGGCGCAAGTTCCGCAAACATCGTCTCGCGGTAGTTGCCGCCCTGTTTTTGACGATGCTCTACGTGGTGGCCGCCAGCTACGAGTTCTGGCAGATTCACAGTACCAATGCGCAGTACAACGATTATCTCAATGCCCCGCCGAGCACGATCCATCTGTTCGACGCAGACGGCAACTTCCGCGGCCCGTTCGTTTATGGCGTGGAGAATGAGCTGAATCTGGAGACTTTTACGCGGGAATACGCCGAGGACACCTCCAAAATCTACCCACTGCGTTTTTTCGTGCGCGGCGATTCGTATAAGTTCTGGGGGCTGATCGAAGGAGATTTGCATTTTCTCGGTGTCGAAGGGGACGGCAAACTCTTCCCATTAGGCACAGACAGCCTGGGGCGCGACTTATTTTCACGCATCCTGGCAGGCAGCCGAATCAGCCTGTCCATCGGTCTGGTCGGCGTCTTTCTGAGTTTTGCGCTGGGCTGCATCCTGGGTGGCATATCCGGGTACTTCGGCGGCCCCGTCGATCTGGTGATTCAGCGAATCATCGAATTCCTGATCTCCCTGCCGACGATTCCGTTGTGGCTGGCGCTCAGTGCCGCTGTGCCCGCCCGCTGGCCGCCGGTGCAGGTCTATTTCGCCATCACGGTCATTCTGTCGATTTTCGGCTGGGCCGGGTTAGCGCGTGTCGTCCGTGGCAAACTGCTTGAACTGCGCGAATACGATTATGTCACCGCATCCACGCTGGCCGGAGCGACTCATGCCCACATCATCTTCAGCCATCTGCTGCCCGGCTTTATGAGCTACCTGATCGTCCATCTGACGCTGGCAATTCCGTCAATGATCCTGGCAGAAACTTCGCTCAGCTTCCTGGGCCTGGGCATCCGTCCGCCCGCCGTCAGTTGGGGCACGCTCATGCAGGACGCCCAGAATGTCCGCAGCATCGCCGTCCAACCCTGGATGCTGACGCCCGGCCTGTTCGTCATTGCGGCGGTACTCATGTTTAACTTTGTTGGTGATGGTCTGCGTGATGCCGCAGACCCCTACAGATAGGAGCAGTGATGAATTCCGATGCCGTCCTGCTCGAAATCAAAGACCTGCGCACCTACTTCCACCTGGATGAGGGAGTCCTGAAGGCGGTCGATGGGGTGTCCTTTAATATTTATCCCAACCGTGTGCTGGGCATCGTCGGCGAAAGCGGCTGCGGAAAAAGTATTACCGCGCGCAGTATCCTCCGCATCGTGCCTGCGCCCGGAAAAGTAAACGGCGAGATTCTCTTTCACCAGAACGGAAGCACGGTCGATCTGGTCACCCTGTCACCGCATGGCCCACAGATTCGCGGCATTCGTGGGCGCGAAATCGCCATGATTTTCCAGGAACCAATGTCCGCGTTTTCGCCGGTGCATACCATCGGCAACCAGATCATGGAAGCCGTGCTGGTGCATGAGCGGGTCGATAAAGCCGAAGCGCGGCGTAGAGCCATCGAACTCCTGACCCATGTCGGCATCCCCATGCCTGAACGCCGCGTGGATGCCTACCCGCATGAGATGTCCGGCGGTATGCTTCAGCGGGCGATGATCGCCATGGCACTTGCGCTGCGGCCCCAGGTGCTGATCGCAGACGAACCGACGACCGCCCTGGATGTGACGATCCAGGCTCAGATTCTCCGCCTGATGAAAAAACTCAAGTCAGAAATTGGCATGTCGATCATCTTTATTACGCACGACCTGGGCGTGATTGCAAACATGGCTGATGATGTCGCCGTCATGTACCTGGGCCGTGTGGTGGAATTTGGCAGTGTGCGTCAGATCTTCCGCAACCCACAGCACCCGTATACACGCGCGCTGATGAAATCCATTCCCAAGATCGGCGAAGAACGCGGTGCCAAACTCGCATCCATCCAGGGGACCGTACCAGTGCCTCTCGATCCGCCCCGACGCTGCGGTTTTGCCGACCGCTGTCCTGAGTTCATTGCCGGGCGCTGCGACGTGGATGTGCCGCCGTTAATCGAAACTGAGCCGGGCCATCAGGTTCGGTGCGTGCTGTACGAGAATTGAGGCAGGCGGATGCAGACAGACAGCCAGAACGAAAAGCCGCTGCTGGAAGTCAGGGGCCTGAAGAAACACTTTCCGATTGAAGCTGGATTCCTGCGCCGGACCGTTGGGTATGTCTACGCGGTGGACGACGTCAGCTTCAAAATCCCTACTGGCAAGACTCTGGGCCTGGTCGGTGAAAGCGGCTGCGGTAAGACCACCCTGGGGCGCTGCATCGTACGCGCGCTGCCCGTCACCGATGGCGAGATCCTGTTCCACAGTGACGAACACATCATCGACCTGAGCAAGATGACCCGCAGTGAACTCCGTCCGGTGCGCCGCCACCTTCAGATGGTGTTCCAGGACCCTTATCTGAGCCTGAACCCGCGCAAAACAATCCTTGATATTGTCGGCGAACCCCTTCGCATCAACCGGGTGGCCGAGGGTCAGTCTCTGGAACATCGCGTGCGTGAACTGATGGATATGGTCGGGCTGGACATCAAGTTTCTGAACCGCTATCCGCATGCTTTCAGTGGCGGCCAGCGCCAGCGCATCGGCATCGCGCGCGCCCTCGCCCTCAACCCGGAACTCATTGTCTGCGACGAGCCGGTGTCTGCGCTGGATGTTTCCGTGCAGGCGCAAATCCTCAACCTGCTTCAGGAACTACAGCGCGAACTGGGGCTGACGTATCTCTTCGTCGCCCACGACCTCAGCGTCGTCGAGCACATTTCCGATCAGATCGCGGTGATGTACGTCGGCAAAATTGCAGAGATGGCCGATACGGAAGATCTGTTCCGCAAGCCCAAACACCCCTATAC
>JAIOHO010000842.1 GCA_019912905.1 Anaerolineae bacterium | reverse complement strand
CCCGGACTCGCTGCCATTGGCCGTGCGGCTGTCGGCGACGGATTGGCTGGAAGGCGGCTGGACCATCGAGGATTCGGTCGAACTGGCGCGCTGTCTCAAAGATGAAGGCGTCGATCTGATCGATTGCAGCTCCAGCGCCATTCATCCCGCCGCCAAACCCCCGGTCGGGGCAGGCTATCAGGTGCCTCTGGCGGAGCAGGTGCGGCACGGGGCAGGAATCGCCACCGCCGCGGTCGGCATGATCACGCAGCCGATGCAGGCAGACGAGATCGTCCGCAACGGGCGCGCCGACGTGGTGCTGCTCGGTAAAGAAATGCTGCGCGATCCCTACTGGCCGCTCCATGCCGCGCGCAAGCTCCATCAGGCGGAAGCCGCCGCCGTCCCACCGCAGTACCTGCGCGCCTTCTGATCCAGTTCTCCAAAAAAGAGCGCGGAGTGCATCACACGACTCTGCGCTCTGAGCGTTTGCAGGCACGACGATTACGTGTGTACCGGCACCAGATCGTCGGTCAGCACCGGAAGATCGTCAAAATCGCCGACTTCGACCAGGTACATATTGGCATAGCGCGTCAGGTCGGAGGAATACAGGATGGATTTGCCATCCGGCGTGAAGCGCGGGTGCGGGTGGGCGTGCTGGTCGTTGAACGTGCTGCGATGATAGGCCAGCGCGCGCGGCCCGACGTACTTTTCCCCATCCCATTGGAACAACTGGATGAAGGGCAGCGCCTTACCCTGGCTGTTGAAGACCGCACCCGGCGTGCCATCCCCGGCGATCAACTGCTCGTCCAGGCTGCAAAAATGGGTCGAGTGATAGGGAAAGTGGGCCTCGAATGCATCGCTGTTATCCCACTTGCAGCGCCCGAAGATCGGCGCACTGATGCCGCGTTCGTCGCGCGGCATCCCGTGATAGCCGATATGTTCGCCATCGGCAAACCAGTATTCGTGGCCGACCGCGTACACGCCATCATCCTGCGGGCGGATTTTCCAGGTTTCGCCGGTCTGGATATTCAGCCCCCAGATGCGCTGATCCACCAGCCGCCAGGGACCTTCGTGGCAGAAAGTCATGATTTCCGGCAGTTTGGGCGAGGTGTTGATGTGGCCGATGTAGCAGCGGTCCTCGTGCAGCACCTCCATCTGGCCGGTCGCCACCTCGATGCGGATGATCTTCGTCAGCGGCCTGGCGTGAAAATATTCGTGGAAACGCGAGTAGGCAAACGCGATGACTGCTCGTTCCTGCGGCGGATCTTCCAGCAGCTTGGAGCAGATGTATTGGCCGTCGGCGGTCGGGCTGGGGCGGTCCACCGACATGCCTTCCGGCGCGACGTAGAGGATGCGCTCGTCCAGCGTCTCGATGTTCAGTTCGTGCAGTTCGCGCTGCCACCAGAAATAATGGCAGTGGTTGGCCGCGCTGAAACACCCACCCGCGTTTCCGCGTCCCCGAAGGTCGGTGAGCTGGGTGATTTTATAATCGTCAAGATCATAGCGGAACAGGTTGCTCTGGCCTTCGCGGTCGGATGAAAAGACGAAGGAGCGGTCGTGATTGAACCAGCAGGGATCGGTGAAATACAGGTGATGCGAATGGCCCAGGTAATCGGTCAGTTGAACGATCTCGCGCCCGCTGAAGGCATCGACATAACGAAAGGGCTTGTCTTCATAAATGCGGCCTTTACCCATGATATGGTCTCCGAATAATCTCTTGTAAAACAAGGCTGGGGCCGATTATAGCGGGGTTCAGGGGGCTGGCACGGGACCAATGAGGATTGGTAACCGCACGTGGACAAGGCAGCCCTGGCCGACTGTGCTTTCAATGGTGATGTGTCCGCCGTGCCCTTCGATAATTTTCTGTGCGATGGGCAGACCCAGGCCAAATCCGCGTGTGGAATGGGCGCTGTCGTCTCGATAGAAACGTTCGAACACGTGCGGGAGGACACCGGGCGAGATGCCCGCACCGGTGTCGTGGATGTCCACCACGATGGCATGATCCTGCACGAATGCGCGGATGGTGATGCGTCCACCAGGCGGCGTGTAGCGCAGGGCATTATCGAGCAAATGGTGAAAGGCATGCCCGAGCAGCGGAGCATCCGCCTCCAGCGGCGGCAGGGACTCGCTCAGATCCAGGGTGATGGTCACTCTTTGGGCTTCGGCTGCCGCATGCTGCACGCTCTCGAAGGCGACCAGCAGGCTTCTAAGGTTGATGGGCTGCTTGTCGAAGGGCGCACCGCTGTCCAGCCGAGCCATCAGCACCAGCGACTCGAGCAGCCGGTCAATCTGGGCAACCTGTTCGCTCATATCAGCAGCTAATTGCTCGACGCGGACCGGATCAGAGACATGGCTGACGAGATACAGTTTGGTATTGATGATCGCCAGCGGGGTGCGAAACTCATGCGAAGCATCGCGAATAAAGTCGGCCAGGATTCGCCGCTGCTCCTGTTCGAGCGCCAGCCGATCCGCCTGCTTTCGGGTCGTGATGTCCTCGATCACACCGATGATGTGGGTGCTGCCCGTTTCGGGATCGTACACGAAGCGATTGCGCATACGCGCCCAGCGCACATCACCGGACGGCAGCAGCAACCGCAGTTCAAGTTCATGATCCTTACCCGATGCCGCCGCCTGATCGAGCAGCCGCCCGTCATCCGGGTGAATCACTTCGAAGATGCTGCCCGGATTTTCATAAAGCTGGCTGGCCGGTCGTTCCCACAGGCGTTCGATAGCCGGACTGATATAGATCACCTTGTTGGCAGACGGGTCATAAATGTAGAACACTTCCTCGATGTTGTCCGCGATCTGCCGGAAACGATCCTCGCTGGTGCGCAGCGCCGTTTCCATCTGTTTACGTGCAGTCACTTCGGTATTGGAAATGACACACTCGCTGACTTTTCCCTGCGAATTGGTAATCGGGTACAGGCGCGACATCATCTCGTGAACCTCACCGGCGCGCGTGCGGTAACTCAGATCCACGTTCAGGAATCCGGCCCCGCCTGCATAGATTTCATCGAGCATCGTCCGCACACGCTCAGCTTCGCCAGCGTCGGCCATCAGCCGGTCGAAAGGCTGGCCGATGATCTCACGATCATACTGGAAGGTGGTTTCGGATGCGCGATTCCAGAGCCGGATGCGCCCCAACTGATCGACCATAAAAATGGCGTTGGGGGAGTTTTCGAGGGCCTGGCGGTAGCGCTCTGGCGGAGGGCGACGCAGGGCAAACGCAGCCACGGCGAGCACCACCCCGACTACAAGGCCCGCACGCAGGTCGAAGATCGCTGCGCCAAAAACCGCAGAGAAAAATACGATGAGAATAACGAGATCGGCGTGGGTATCTCTCACAGCACGGTTACAGTTCTCTAGACGGAGTGGCCGGTCAGTCGTTAGCGGATCGGGACGACTGTGCAGGGGCATTCACCGTTCCACACGATTGTAGCGAATAATTCCGTCTACGCATAGTTTAAGTATTACATCAAATACAATGATACGGTTATCTGGGTTCGCGGTCACCCAGGGTTCTGTGAACGTTATGGAAATCGGCGGGTGAAGGCCTCAATCATGGTTTGCACCGTCTCGATTGCCTGGACATCGTCGGCGTCGTCGTGAATTGGGACTGCATCGACGATGTCGGCCAGGGCCGTTTTCATCTCATCCAGGGCATACTGGGCGGTTTCATCATCCGCCACGAAGCGCGTGTGCAGCAAATAACCGTACACGGCGCTGGTAATGGCAAAAGGCGCGCGCAGGCAGCCTTCTTCGAGGACGATGCGCGCGGCACCCGTGTATTCATCATCGACCTGGATGACACCCCCTTCGCGGCCTGTCATCCCCAGCGTGCCACCTTCGTCATACGCTGACCAACTCACGGCTGTCCTCCTCGATATGGGCTGCCATCTCCCGCCAATCGTGCATCTGCCGCTGGCTTAACCGGTTTTGATGGCGGTGGCGTAAATGAAGTAATGATCCGTCACGCGCACGTCGGCCTGAAACCC
>JAIOHO010000841.1 GCA_019912905.1 Anaerolineae bacterium | reverse complement strand
GCGCTGCTCATCGGGCGGGCGCTGGCGGACAGCGAGATTGCGGCGCTGGATCAGGTGGCGAGGGCAGGCTGATGCGCTACTACTACGTGATTCACGATCAGAGTACGGCGAAACTGACCCGCGAGGAAGTGCTCCAGCAGGAAACGCGCTGGCGGGAACAGGCCTTTGCCGGGATGGTGGCCGCGCGGGAGGCTGGCCCGAACGAACAGCTTTCCGCCCTGAAGCGCAGCCTGACCGGGGAATATCGCCTGGGCGGGATCGACCTGACCGCGGAGGCGGTGCGCGAGCGGCTGGACGCGGAATCCGCCCAAATCGACGCGCGCTTCAAGCTGGCGCAGCGCCAGTTGGAACTGGTGATCCTGCACGAACTGGAACTGGCCGACCCAACGCGGGCCGGGCAGTTGACGGTCACCGTCGTCACCTTTGGGGAGCGGGATGCCGCCATCGACGGGGTGCAGGCCTACCTGCGCGAGAACGCCGCGCTGTGGTATGACGTGGCGGGGTAGGGAAGGACAAGTGCTGAGGACTGAGTGCGGGGTGCTGAGGCAAAGGCCGGTCGGTTTTGCTCGGCACCCTGCACTGGAATCGCCCTCACCGACCCGCTCAAATCTCTGGTCATACCTTCTCATACCTGGACGGTAGATTCTCGCGCAGGATGTCTTGAATTGCCGTGTAATTTTCCCGCCGCCAATGGACCACGAACAATGGGCGAAAACGAAACAGCAAAACCCCCGTGATGGAACTGATCGGTGGCAGCTTTCTTGAATAAATGTACATCTGATAGGAATTCGCTTTGACTGCCTCGATGTCCGACCAGTACAAAAATACTCGCCACCACCAGATCTGAACCTGAATCCCCTCATGATTTGCGTTTAGCTGCGAGGGCGATGACCCGGTTGAAAGCAGCATGTAAAACCCGATAAGCCAGCCAAAGGGCAGCAAATCCGTAACGATCTTGCCGAGGATATGGGGTTGGAAACTGCCCAGGATCGTCAAAATCAGCAAACAGGATGCCCCCGAAGCCCATAACATCAGCCCTACGAATTGTAGCTTTGGGTAGGTGCTCGATCTGGATTCGACGGTCCAATGGTTTTCAAGGTTGCTGTTCATTGAAGATTGATGTTCTAGCCTGCCCAGTATGCCCATTGTATCCGCGTATAGACGCCTCTGCGACGCGGGCCTATAATGGCGGGCAGTTTTTGGGCGCTTCAGCCTGGGTCATGCGGCAAATGGTGAACAACCTATCCGCAAACCGGTAGAGGCACGGCATGCCGTGCCCCTACCACAGGGATTTGTGGATAGACACCCAACCGGGCCGGGATGAAGCCGAAGACAGACATGAGGTGGATCATCGTGAATAATGTCAAGGTGCTGGTCACGGGCGCAGGCGGTTTTATCGGCCACCATCTGGTGAATTACCTGGTCGAGCGCGGTTACTGGGTACGCGGCGTGGACCTGAAACGACCGGAATATGCCGCAACGCGCGCGCATGAATTTATGCTGCTGGATCTGCGCCGGTGGGAAAGCGCTCAGATGGCGATGCAGGGCATCGACGAGGTATACCTGCTGGCGGCCAATATGGGCGGCATCGGCTTCATCGAAACCTACCGGGCCGACATCGTGCGCGATAACACGCTGATCAGCACCCATGTCCTGGAAGCCGCCCGGACGATGGGCGCGCAGCGGTTGTTTTACTCCTCCAGCGCCTGCGTCTACCCGCAGTATTTGCAGAATACCCCGGATGTGACTCCGCTCAAGGAAGACGATGCTTACCCCGCCGACCCGGAAGATGGTTATGGCTGGGAGAAGCTGTAC
>JAIOHO010000840.1 GCA_019912905.1 Anaerolineae bacterium | reverse complement strand
GGCAAAACCAGTTTTATGCTCTCGGTGGTACTGAACGCCGCCCGAATGGGGGGGCGCATCGCCATCTTCACCATGGAAATGGGCGTCGAGCAGATCGTCCAGCGGTTAATCTCGATGGAGACGGGCATCAACATGCAGATGCTGCGGCTCGGTCAGGTCAGCCCGCAGGAAGAATCCCGCCTGATCGAAGCGATGGGCCGCCTCAGTAAGTTTGAGGTTTTCGTCGACGACACCCCGGCCCTGACGCCGCTGCAACTGCGTACCAAAGCTCGCCGCATGGCGCGCGAAACCGGCGTCGATCTGATCATCGTGGATTATATGCAGTTGATGAATGCCGGCGGCCTGTACGAAAATAATCGCGTGCAGGAGATCAGCTACATCAGCCGTCACCTGAAGGAACTGGCGCGCGAGATGAATGTTCCGCTACTGTCCGCGGCCCAGCTTTCACGCGCGGTCGAGCAGCGCCAGGACAAGCGGCCCCAACTCAGCGACCTGAGAGAATCTGGGTCGATCGAGCAGGACGCGGACATCGTGATGTTCCTGTATCGCGACGAGGTCTATAATGAGGCCACCGAGTTCCCCAATCAGGCGGACATCATCGTCGCCAAACACCGCAACGGCCCGACCGGGGTCATCTCGCTGTACTTCGACAAGAAGATTACCCGTTTCCTCGATGCAACCGCGCAGAATATCGACTTGAGCAGAGGCTGATGCAGAAATTCGACGGCTTCAAAGCAGGCAAATATCGACACATCAAAGTGCCCGTACCGTTTTTCAGCGACCTGCTGCCGCTGATCGACGACCTGGCTGAGCTGAAGGTGACGCTGTTTTGCCTGTGGGCGATGGCGCAGAAGGATGGCGCCTATCGCTACCTCCGCGACCGGGATTTTCTCAACCGCCCCGAATTATTCGAGAGCTTGCGGGCGGCGGTACCGGACATGGACCCGGCAGAAACCCTGGGCGCTGCGCTGAGACGGGCCGTCGAACGCGGGACGCTGCTGCGCGTCGAAGTCGTGCTGGACCGCAGCGCCGAACCACTTTATTTTATGAACTCAGCCAGCGGGCGCTCGGCAGCCGAATCCGTCGAGGCAGGCCGCTGGCAGCCAGGAGACGCGCATAATCCGGTCGAAATTCTGCCGGAACGACCGAATGTCTACCAGCTTTATGAAGCCAATATCGGCTCGATTACGCCGATGATCGCCGACGAACTTAAAGACGCTGAGGCAGAATTTCCCGGTTTCTGGCTGGAGGAAGCCGTGCGATTAGCAGTCGAACACAATAAGCGCTCCTGGCGCTATATCCGCGCGATTTTGGATCGCTGGGAGAGGGAAGGACGAGATCGTGGACTCACTGGGCGACCTGCTCAACAGGATGGGCAGAAATACATCTCAGGAAAATACGCCACCTTCATCAAAAACGCCGCTGACGACTGACGGCGAACCCTGTCCCCTGTGCGGCCAGGCCTCCCTCTGCGGCGGCCTGGGGGTTATCAGTTATGACGTGCCGGTCGATCATCCCAACTTCGGCAAGCTGTTCCGCTGCCCGAACAACCTCATTGAAAATGATCGCGAGCATCAGGGCCGCATGCGCCGCATCAGCAACCTGAGCGCCTTCGCGGACAAGACCTTCAATAACTTCGACATCGAACGCCCCCTGCTGAGCAATCGCGAACGGGAATCCCTTAAACTGGCCTGGGATACGGCCAAGCAGTTCGCAGCGGCACCGAGCGGCTGGCTGCTGCTCGAAGGCACCTACGGCTGCGGCAAAACTCATCTGGCAGCGGCTATTGGCAACACGCGCCTGGCACACGGCGATCTGGTGTTATTCATCACCGTACCCGATCTGCTCGACCACCTGCGCAGCACCTACGGTCCCTCCTCCGAAGTGGGCTACGACGAAATGTTTGATCGCATTCGCGGCGCGCAGATGCTGATTCTGGATGACCTGGGTTCCGAAAACCCCAGCCAGTGGGCCGGTGAAAAGCTGTTTCAACTGCTCAATTATCGCTACAGCCACCGCCTGCCGACGGTCATTACCACCAACGTCGATCTCGACCGCATTGATGGGCGCATCCGCAGCCGCATGCTGGATGAGGGCTTGATCCGCCGCGCCCGCATCACTGCGCCGGATTACCGCACACCTGCCGAGAATGAAGAAAGTCAGCTCACCAATCTGGCGCATTACCGCGACATGACGATGGACAACTTCGATACGCGCACCGGCCTGGGTTCTGACGAGCAGAAAAATCTCGATTATGTCCTGGGAATTGCCCGCCAGTACGCGACCACACCGAACGGCTGGCTGACCATCATCGGGCCGTATGGCAGCGGCAAAACGCACCTGGCGGCGGCGATCGCCAATTTCCAGCGCGACCGGGGCACCAACGTGATGTTCACGACTCTGCCGGATCTGATGGATTACCTGCGTGTGACATTCAACAACACGCTGACGGTTTCCTTACAGGAACGTTTTCAACTGGTGTTGAATGCGCCGCTGCTGGTGCTCGACGACCTGCGCGCGGAACAGCAGTCCGCCTGGGTCCGTGAAAAATTGTTTCAGATCATCGAATATCGTTATACGGGCCAACTGCCCACGGTCATCACGACGGCCAAGCAGGTCGAAGAACTGGACGAGCGTATCGCCACACGCCTGCTGGATTGGCGGCGCTGCCAGATCGTCGCAATCACGGCCCCAAGCTATGCCCAGAGAATTCACAGGCGATCGCGTTAACACGACCTGCTTATGACGATTACCACCGGCATTTCCGTTACCACACTCGAACGCGCCCACCGCCGCGCCGTGGACGATCTGCTGTTTCACAGCTATCAGGTGCATACCCACCTGGATTGGTATGAGCCGGTGGATTGGCTGGACCAGCATCCTGCGCTGGTACGGTTAGCGTGGGTGAATCACCGACTGGCCGGGCTGCTGGCGCTATCCCAGACTTTGAATCGTACATCGTGGCTGCGCATCGTGGCACTGAGCGATGACTCCCCCGCGAACACGGTCCTGGGCGCGCTGTGGCAGGATATCCTGCCCGAACTGCGTGACCTGGGTGTGGAGACGGTGTCGGCGCTGGTCATGCGCCAGTGGGTGATCAACTACCTGCGTGACCTGAATTTTGTCTTTGTCGAAGATGTCATTACGCTGCAACGCAGCAGCACCCTGCTGCCAGACCAGCCTGACCTGCCGGTCCGGGTGCGCGGCCTCTATCCAGACGATCTGCCGCGCCTGACCGCGATCGACCAGGCGGCGTTCAGCGCGCCCTGGCAGATGACTCAGTCCGAAATCCGGCAGGCAAGCCGCATCGCTGAATTATGCACGGTCGCCGACGTGAATGCTGAGCCGGTTGGCTTCCAGATCAGCACCCTTTATCGTGACGGGGCGCATCTGGCTCGGCTGGCCGTGGACCCGAACAATCAGGGTCACGGCATCGGCAGCATCCTGCTTCACGACCTGCTGCGCCGCTTTATGGAACGCGACATTATGTCCGTTACCGTCAATACACAGGCCAGTAACCTGCGGTCCCAGCGTCTGTACCGCACCTTTGGCTTCCGGCGCAACGGCTACGACCTGCCCGTCTGGATGATTCGCATCAGGCGTTAGGAAACTGATACAGCGAAATCCGGTCAAACGCGTTAATCCTTAAGCGCACTTTCCACAGGACACATTCCTTATGCCCCTGGTTTATCATGAAGAAGATGGCAGCCTGGACTACCTGAACGACAAGCTGGTCGGCGTGGTCGGTTATGGCAATCTGGGCCGCCCGATGGCCCTCAACCTGCATGACAGCGGAATCTCGGTCCTGGTGAGTGAAAGTGATGCAGACCGCCGCCGTCTGGCCGAAGAAGAAGGTTTCACCCTGGCTTCGACAGCGGATCTCGTCCGTCAGGCCGATATTGTCATGCTGCTCGTGCCCGACGAGGTTATGCCGCAGCTTTACCTGGATCAGGTTTCGCCTAACCTTGAGCGGGGTGGCACCCTGGTCTTTGCCAGTTCGTACAACATCGCCTTCGGCTACATCGAAGCGCCGCCGTTTGTGGATGTCGGTCTGCTGGCTCCGCGCACGTTGGGGGTCGCCGTGCGCGAGCGCTACCTGGCGGATCGCGGCTTTTTCAGCTTCGTGGCGGTGGGTCAGGACGCCAGCGGGGAAGCCTGGAACACCGTGCTGGCGCTGGCGAAAGCGGTCGGCTCGCTGCGGATGGACGCTGGGGCCATCGAAATTGCCTTCGAACGCGAAGCCGAACTCGATCTGTTCGTCCAGCAGGCCGTGCTGCCCATGCTGCATCATGTGCTGGTCACCGCAGCAGAGATTCTCACCGAGGCGGGCTACCCGCCGGAAGTGGCCTTCACCGATCTGTATCTTTCCGGCGAATTGCAGGACGTGCTGGAACGCGCCTCACGCGAGGGTTTATTCCCGGCCCTGCGGCTGGCGTCGCTCACCAGTCAGTATGGCACCTTCAGCCGGTTGGAGCGTTTTAATGATCTCAAGCTGAACCGCCTGATGGAAGTGACGCTGGACGAAATTCGCAGCGGCGCATTCGCCCGCGAGTGGGCCAAAGAATACGGTGACGGCTATCACCGACTGCGCAAACTGCTGCGCGCCCAAAGCAAACTCGATCTATGGCAGCTTGAGCAGCAGGCCATCGACATGCTCAACCCCACCCGCGACGCCGACGATTCGGCATTTGATCTGTAAATCACTCGCCGTCGATGACCACCAGTTCCTGCTTCACGTAGACCCGCTGGCCGTTGAGCACATCCTCGCGGACATGCGTGCCCGGGCCAATCTGTGCGCGTTCGCCCACTTTCACGCCCGGCATGGTCATCACATCCACTGCCAGGAAAGCGTCGCTGCCGATGATTGCGCCCAGCTTTTCGCGTCCGGTATCCAGCTTCTGCCCCTTCACGGAACTGCTGACCGTCCCCTTGTCGATGCGCAGGTTAGCAGTCGTGCAGCCCGCCGAAAAATTCACGTTGGGCGCGAAGACCGAATCGAGCACCCGGCAGGCGTGCATCTGGCAGCCATCGGCCACATAACTG
>JAIOHO010000839.1 GCA_019912905.1 Anaerolineae bacterium | reverse complement strand
CTCCTGGGCCGCTGCGCAGGCTGACGCGGTAATTGGTGGTGTAGGTCACGCCGCTGGGCGCGCCCGGTGCCGCTCCACCCGCAGCCGCCGGAGCCTGCTGCTGCGAGACGCCGACGAACTGGCCGGATACCCAGCCTTCCTGCCCGTTGAAGTTGATCTTGTACCAGCCGTTGGCTTCCCCGGCGACGGCAAAAATGTCGTCCACGCCGATCTGCCCGATGACCGCGCCATCGACCGGAGCCGACCGCACGTTGAGGCTGAAGACGTTGGGCCGCAGCACGGTCACATCCGGGCCGGAGGGCACAGCCGGGGCTGCACCGCCGCCGCTGGCCGGAGCCTGGATCGAGACCGGGCCACCCGCTTTCCAGTTGGCGATCAGCGGTCGCAGCACGTCGAGCGCCTGCGTGCCAAAATTCTGACTCGGCTCGATATGCGAGTTCTCAAAATATTCATTCCAGCTCACGATCAGGATCGCCCCGGCACCGCTGGCCGCCGCGCCATTCCAACTGTTGGTCAGGAACTGGCCGTTATTGCGGTCGCGGTTCGAGGTCGGGTTGGGCCGACCGGTCATGTTCGATTCATCCCAGCCGGGCAGCACCGTCGGCGTATAAAACCAGCCGCCCGCCGCCCGCGTGTTGGCAAACCACGACGCAGCGGTGCCTGCCGGGTTCGCGGCCCAGGCCGTATTAAACAGATACAGACCGTCGAACACCTGCAAATAGCCGGTGCTGGTGCCTTCCATCACCCAGATGGTGTGGTGATCGGGATCGACCTGCGCGCGGATGTTGGCCCAGTCCGACACCGAGAAGCGGTTTTGATTCCAGAAGTAGATGACCGGCTTGCCAGCATAGCGCAGATAGGCCCCATGATTGACGCGGTCACCGATGAGGTAGCGCAGCGAATCGAGCACTTCGGCGCTGGTGGCGTTGTAACCGCCATCGGCCATATCCAGCGCAGCGGCGGCTTTGAACCCGCGTGCACCGGCCTGATCGAGCAGCATATTAAAAACCTGACTCGTCAGGTTGCCGTTCTTGGGGCCGTACCAGCTCATGATAAAGGCGTCGATCCCGGCGCTTTTGGCCTGGTCGATCTGCCGCCCCACCGCCCCGCCATCGCGCGAGTCGTAGGGTTGGGACGGTTTGTCGATCAAACGGCCATCATTCCACGAGTCATTGGTCCACCAGCCGAAATAAAACGCATACACCTGGCGGTTTTCGGTCTGAGCGTGGGTGAGGCCTGTAAAACTGAAAATGAACACCAGAAGGATCGCGGCGAAGGCCCAGCGGCGGGCCATGAGGGAACGAGTCGAAAACCGGAAACCGGAAACGGGAATTGCGGACAAACTCATAGACACTTCCTATACGATACGGAACGAACCTTACGGTTATAAAGCAGGCCCAATCGAAATAGAATAGGCCCTTGGTCACGGGTGATATTGGTCGAGGTCACGGTCGCGCGCCCTCCAATCGGGCATATGCTGGCTCATCAGCGCCTTGAAGTCCTTGCCGTGATTGAACACCCGCAGATGCACCAGTTCGTGCAAAATGACGTATTCCGCCAGCGGGCGCGGCAGCCAGGTCAGCGCGGTGTTGAGGGTGATGTTCTGCCTGCCGGAGCACGATCCCCATTTGCGCTGCATGGGCCGCAGGCTGATTTTGCCCGGCTGCACGCCGATGCGTTCGGCCCAGGTTTGCGCCAGGGCGCGCAGCTCGTCGGGGCTGGTCTGCTGGGGCAGGACTGGCGGCACCTGATCCGCCAGCTTTCGCAGCCCTTCTTCGATGAAGCGGCGCACCTGCGGGCTGTCTTTTTTGATCCACAGCGGCACATACACCTCGAAGCCGCCGCGCGTGGCACGCATCATCAGACTCTTGCGGTGCTGATGCCGGATCGTCACCGTCGGTTTCGTCGTCATTATATCGTTTATACGCCGGATAATCGCTTTTCAGATGCGCGCATTGTCAGGTTGTGAGCGGCGCGTGTCAATCGTGTGTTCAGTCATGAACACAGGACAGGGCTTTACATTCGAGATTCAGCCTCGGCGCACAATCGGCTACATCTGGAAATACCAGAATAACAGCGCCATCTGCCCGCCCGCGACCGCCAGCAGCAGCCCGATCTGGACAAGGATGCGCAGCGGCTCGGCCATCATTTGCAGGGCGACGGTCCCCAGCACCAGCGTACCGATCAGCGCCCCATTCATCACCAGAAAGCGAAAGCGCTTAGGATGCACCGGGCGCGCGCCGGGCAGTGCGCGGACGGCATCGCGGTAGGCGTCGAATACGAGGTGATGATGTTCGGCAAAGACACGCAGTTCGCCCACAATACGACGGGCGGTATCCGGGTCGCTGAACCCGGCGGTCATGAACAGGGCAGCGATCATCCGCCGCAGGAACAAGTCCGGTTGGTCCATGCTTTCGCCCTCGAAGTAGAGATTCTCAAAGCCCGTCTTGAGGTCAGGGTCGGCAGCGGCGGCACGAATGACTCCGCGCTGCGCTGCGCTCGTGGTTTCATCCAGGTACAGGTCGATCAACGCCAGCAGCGAATCCACCGACCGGGGTTGAGTCCGCACATTCCTAATCAGGGCATCGATGTCAGCCATGAGTTTCCTCTCTGTTACTTCACATTATAGCCAGGGACAGGCGAGATGAAATCCGTAATTATCGCCAATGGCAGGGGCCAGCGCTGAGACAGGCTGAACAGGACATCCCGGCGGTCTCACCGCGACGTTTTGCGTTACAATGCACTGCGGCAATCGCCAGTCTGTTAAAGTCTGTGATTTTTCGCGATGTTCTGATAGACTTTACGGCCTCACTCAAAATCTATGGAGAAGCTGATCGATGCGTAAACTCTGGTGGTTACTCGTCGCCTGCCTGGGAATCGTGCCGGTCGTTCACGCGCAGGCACTGGATACGCCCGTGCTGATTACCAGCGCATGGGCGCGGCCCGCGCTGGCGGAAACGGGCGTTGGCGCGGTCTACATGACCCTCGAAAACGTCGGCGAAACGGCTCTGCGGCTGGTGGCTGCGGACAGCAAAGCCGCGGGGATGGCCCAGATTCACGAGTCGAAGATGGTCAACAGCGTCATGCAGATGCGGCAGGTCGAGGGCATCGACCTCGCGCCGGGCGAATCGGCGGCGCTGGAGCCGGGCGGCTATCATATCATGCTCATGGACCTGGTCGAGGATCTGACCGTCGGCAGTGCCATCAGCCTGAACCTGACCTTTGAAGTAGACGGAAGCCCGGAACCGCTGACGATCGTCACTGGTGCTCCGGTGCTGGACGAAGCGCCCCCGGCCAGCCCATTCGTCGTGGTGGATGCCTGGGCGCGGGCCACTGCCGTCCTGCCTGAAGCGGACGCGACCCCAGACATGGCGATGCCGGGTCATAACATGAGTCACGGGGACGGCGAAGTCCTGATCACCAGCGACGTTTCAGCGGCCTACATGCGCATTCTGAACCGGGGAGAGGCCGACGACGCACTGATTGGGGCGACATCTGACGCCGCTGCGATGGTCGAAATTCACGAAACGAAGATGGATAACGGCGTGATGAAGATGCGCCCGGTCGAGTCTATCGCCGTGCTGGTCCACGAACCGGCGGTGCTGGAACCCGGCGGCCAGCACGTCATGATGATGGGTGTAAAACGCGGCCTCGTCGCCGGAGATGCCATCCTGGTGACGCTGAAGTTTAGCTCAGGATTAGAACTGCCGGTCGGTGTGCCGGTGAGGGATATAATGAACCCATAGCGGTTCAGCCACGTGAGGAGCAGTCTCATGAAAACCGCGATCCTTTCTGCCCTGCTGGTCATCCTGGCGCTGACCGGATGCCGCCAGCAGACGCAGGAAGCCGCCAGCGCCAACCTTCAGATCGATCTGCGCGTCGAACCCGAAGAACCCGTGACCGGGGACGCCACCCTGATCGTCACCGTAACCGACTCCGCCGGGAATCCGGTCATCGCGACCAAAGTCTCCGCGCGCGGTGATATGAATCACGCCGGGATGACCCCGGTCATCAAGGACGCCGAACCCAGCGACGGCGGGGAATATTCCATCCCCTTCGAGTGGACGATGGCCGGGGATTGGACCGTCGAAATCACCGTCGAACTGGCCGACGGCACCAAAGTCAGCCAGACCTTCGAGGAGTCGGTCGCCAGCGGTCCCGGTAAAGACTCGATGAATATGGACATGGGTGACATGGACATGACGGCGGAAGCCACCGAAGCGATGGATATGGGCGAAAGCTCGAACTGATGGCGGCCCGCAAGCAGTCCCTGTACCGCCCCAGAGGATTAATCGACGTGCTCGATCTGCCGCTGATCGGACGCTTGCTCAAGGCGCGCCGGGGGCGGCTCGTGCTGCAAATCCCGCTGCTGCTGATTGCGGCGCTGCTGCTCATCGACGGCTTCACCGGCCCACAGTCCGCCGCCCGCAATCTGGCGACGATCACGCCCTGGGTGCATTATCGGGGACTGGTAGTGCTGGTGCTGCTGCTGGCGGGCAACCTGTTCTGCATGGGCTGCCCATTTATGCTTCCCCGGACGCTGGCAAAGCGGCTGAGCCTGCGCGGTCGGCGCTTCCCGCGCGCGCTGCGCAACAAGTGGGTGGCGATCGCCGGGCTGTTCTTCATCTTCCTGCTGTATGAATGGCTCGACCTGTGGGCCAGTCCCTGGCTGACGGCCTGGGTCATCATCGGCTACTTCGCCGCCTCCTTCGTGCTCGAAGCCGTGTTTACGGAATCGGCTTTCTGCAAATACGTCTGCCCGCTGGGGACCTTCAATTTCGTCTATTCGACCGCCTCGCCGACGCAAATCAGCGTCAAGGACCCGCAGATCTGCCAGTCCTGTGTCGGCAAGGAATGCGTCAACGGCAGCTACACGCCGGAACCCGTCATCCGCGTCGATCAGATCGCCGGCGGCCAGACGAAGGAAGTCCGGCACGGGCCGGAGGGCACACTCGGCTGCGGCACGCTGCTGTTTGCGCCGCAGATCAAAAGCAACCTGGAATGTACGCTGTGTCTGGACTGTGTGCGTGCCTGTCCACATGACAACATCGGCCTGATGGTCCGCAGTCCGGGCCGGGAACTGCTCCAGCCCGAAGCTTGGCCGCAGCGTTGGGATGTCTCTTTTCTGGTGATTCTGCTGGTGGCGATGGGCCTGACCAATGCCTTCGGGATGGTGCCGCCGGTGTATGCGCTCCAGCAGTGGCTGGCGGACACGTTCGGCCTGAACAGTGAACTGCTGATTCTGCTGATCATCTTCGCCCTGACTGGCGTGCTGCTGCCGGTGAGCATCACGCTGCTGGCCGGAACCCTATCCCGACGGCTGACACGCACGGGACACAAATACTCGCTGCGGGCCACCATCGCCGCCTTCGCACCGGCGTTTGTGCCCGTAGGCCTGGGCATCTGGATCGCCCATTACACCTTTCACCTGCTGATTGGCTTCTGGACGATTGTGCCCGTGTTTCAGGAATTTTTGGGATTGCAGGGCGATTGGGTGCGTTTCAACGCTGCACCCAATATGGATCTGATCAGTGCCGTCCAGTTGGTCGGCCTCATCGGGGGTCTGTTGTGGAGTTTGATGATTGCGCAGCGGGCTGCCATGCGCCTGTATCGACGCGATGCCGTCCCAGGACTGCTCCCCTGGGCGCTGACTTTGATCGGCGTCGTGCTTCTAGCAGTCTGGATTTTTGGCCTGCCAATGGAGATGCGAGGTTCAACGCTGTTCAGCTAAATGCCAGGATCAATCGGCCAGGTACTGTAACACGGGCAGCGCAAATACGATAATGATCAGCGCAACCAACAAAAAGCGAACTGCGTTACCCGCCAATGCGTGGTATCGACCTGCTAACATGGAATCGACCCCTCAGCTTATTCCAGCTTCAGTCCTATTATACGACCAGATTATCGGATGAATATTGGTCCTTTTGTCCCGGTTTCCGGGGTGAGGAATGTCAGGGATTTCGGGCCGTTATTAACCATGAGGATAGACAACCGCCTGACCCCTGACCCGATCCCCCTGATCTATGTCCCTATCCACTTTCAGGGGCATCCGTGCAGTCTGTGCCTCATCAGCCCGCATTCCGGGCGGCCAGTGCCCGCTGGATGAAGGCCGCCGCCTCCCGCAGTGCCTGCGCCCACTGTCGAATCGCTACCGGGGCATCCTCCAGGCCGGGCACCTGATCGACCAGCGCGTAAGCCCGGTTCAGGCCCTGCTCAAAATCCGCATCGCCCTGCGCCAGTGAGCCGGTCAGGGCCTGCCAGCGATCGACCAGGGTTTGCACCTCGGCATCGTGCACGTCGCGGTGCAGGTTCGCCTGAATATCGGCGAAAAGTGCTTTCCATGCCTCCCCACTGCGCTTCTGATCTTCGAGCGCGGCGCTTTCCTGATGCTGCGCCAGTTTGTGCTGCTGGGCATCCGTTAAAAACTGATCGAACCAATTCGTCTGCTGATGCATATTGACCGCCTGGATAATATGGACAAAGTGTTCAAGATCCCATGTTTGCGAAGATTTCAGAGCCTGCTGCGCCTGTTCCAGGGTTCGAATCACGGCTGCGATCTGCTGCGCCTGCTGAGTCAACGCCTGTTTCTGCCGGTCCAGCAGAGCCTCAATTTCGACGCGATCGGTTGTCAGCAGACCCCGAATTTCCTCCAGCGACAGGCCAATCAACTTCAGCGTCAGAATCTGCTGAAGCCGGGCGTAATCCCACGCGCTGTATAACCTGCGCCCCGCGTCGGAATAGGCAGACGGCTTGAGCAGCCCGGTCGTGTCGTAATAACGGATCGTGCGGACCGTCACACCGGCCTTTTGCGCGAATACCCCGATAGGATAGTAGGTCGCTAGATCTTTAATCGCTTAACTCCCTTCACCTCAATGCGGCCAGTATAAATGCTGACGCGGCGTCATCTGCAAGGAGCAACTTTGGGATTTTTGCACAACACCTGGCAATTGTGACTGTTTTGGCCGCCTTGAACCGCTCCATCTTTCGCGAACGACGGCCCGCCTGGACGCGCCCTTGTGGGTCCCAGCAAACGGTTTCATCGCCATTCCAGCCTGCACACCCCAGCGGCACAAATGAGTGACCAAGCGATTCGCGGTTCTGCTCTGTGATTCTGCACAAAATGGTAGAGCTTACGACCCCCCGGTCCTGATCTGTACACCCTGTTCAATTTCTGGGCCTTCTGTTTGGTGAATTGTTCTTGGTGGTTCACCACAAACATTTCCGGCAAAGCTTGTGCCTGTTTCAGATGACTGCGTGAATCAAAGCCTGTTATGTTCAACAAGCATGCTTACTTCACGGAGGAGAGAACATGGTTCACGCATTACGGAATACATTGTCAAAACATGCAATGTGGTTGATTTTGTTGTTCATTCTGGCGATAAGCATCGTTCCTGCGGTCGGTGCTCAGGATATGGAGCCGATCAAGGTCGGTATCCTGCACTCGTTGAGCGGAACGATGTCGATCAGCGAGGTGACCGTCAAAGATTCCACGCTGATGGCAATCGAGGAAATCAATGCGGCGGGCGGCGTCATGGGCCGGATGATCGAACCGATCATCGAAGATGGCGCCAGCGACTGGCCGACTTTCGCGGAAAAAGCACAGAAGCTGCTGCTCGAAGATCAGGTCGCGGTGGTGTTTGGCTGCTGGACGAGCGCCAGCCGCAAGGCCGTCAAGCCGGTCTTTGAGGAAAACAACGGCCTGCTGTTCTACCCGGTCCAGTATGAGGGCCTGGAACAATCCCCCAACATCTTCTACACCGGCGCGACGACCAATCAGCAGATTGTGCCCGCGGTCGAATACCTGCTCGAAGAAGGTATGACCAAGATGTTCCTGCTGGGTTCGGACTATGTGTTCCCCCGCACGTCCAACACCATCATCAAAGCACAGTTGGCTGCCAGTGGTGGCGAAACCGTCGGTGAAGAATATGTCCCCCTGGGCGGCACCGAATTCAGCACCATCATCGAGAAGATTCGCGCGGCCAGCCCGGATGTGATTTTTAATACGCTCAACGGCGACAGCAACGTGGCCTTCTTCAAGCAGTACAAGGACGCCGGTTTCACCGCCGAAACGCTGCCGACCATGTCGGTGAGCATCGCCGAAGAAGAAGTGCAGGCGATTGGCGTCGAATACCTGCTCGACCATCTGGTCGCCTGGAATTACTACGAAACCGTCGATTCCCCTGAAAACGAAGCCTTCGTTGCGGCGTTCCAGGCGGCCTACGGTGCGGACCGTGTGACCAGCGATCCGATGGAAGCGGGTTACTTCGGCGTGTATCTATGGAAAGCGGCTGTGGAAGCCGCCGGTTCGACCGAGGTGGACGCGGTCCGCGCGGCGGCGGGCGGCATCGAGTTCGCCGCGCCGGAAGGCCTGGTGACGGTCGATGGCGACAACCAGCACACCTTCAAGATCGTGCGCATCGGCAAGGTGCGCGAGGACGGCCTGATCGACACCATCTGGTCCACCGATGGTCCGGTGAAACCCGACCCGTATCTGTGCACTTACGAATGGGCGGCGGAACTGCCCAAACCGGAAGAAGGCTGTCCGGCCCCGGCCAGCAGCTAATCGGACCCGGTCAGATCACACAATGTCCCTGCCTGGGTGATTGATCTCAGGCAGGGCTTCGGACTCGTGATCGTGCCATATAAACCTGAAGGCACGATCTTTCCGCGTCAGGTCGCAGAATCGAGGATGTCGGTATGGAAGTCGTCTTATCCCAGATCTTCAACGGGCTGAGTCTCGGGTCGATTTTGCTGCTGGCGGCCCTGGGGCTGGCGTTTTCGTTTGGCCTGATGAAGGTCATCAACATGGCGCACGGCGAGTTCATCATGGTCGGCGCTTACGTCACCTATTTTTTCCAGATGTTTCTCGCGCCTGCGGTGCTCGGCGAAAACGGCGCAAAGGAAGGCTGGTTCTTTATCCTGTCGATTCCTGCCGCCTTTCTGATCACCGGAGCGCTGGGTTATGTCCTGGAAATGACGCTCATCCGGCGTCTGTACGGACTTCCGCTCGACACCCTGCTAGCAACCTGGGGCATCGGGCTGATGCTCCAGCAGATCGCGCGCAGCTACGACTCGCGCAATGTCCCGGTCACCTCCCCGGATTGGCTGAGCGGGGGCCTGTGGGTGTCCGAAACCCTGTCGCTGCCTTACAAACGCCTGTTTATTATTGGCCTGGTCATTCTGTGCATCATCGGGATTTACTTTTATCTGTATCGCTCCTCACAGGGCCGTCGCACGCGCGCGGTCATGCAAAATCGAGAAATCGCGTCGGCGCTGGGCGTGGCAACCCGCCGCGTGGATGTGCTGACGTTCGCGTTGGGCGCGGGCCTGGCCGGTATCGCCGGATCAGCGCTGACCCTGCTGGGGCAGATTGGGCCGCAGTTGGGCACCGGCTATATCGTCGATGCCTTTATGGTGGTGGTGCTGGGCGGCGTCGGCAGCCTGCCGGGAACCGTCATCGCAGCATTCACCATTGGCCTGTTCAACACGTTCCTGGAGATGAGCACCACGGCGACGCTGGGCAAAGTGCTGGTCTTTGTCCTGATCATCGCCTTCTTGCAGTGGAGACCGAACGGGTTGATGGCCCTTCGCAGCCGTACTTAGAAAGGACATGCGTTTGATGAATCCCCTTCGTCCCTATCGAAGCTCCTGGCTGCTGGATTGGCTGCCCTTTCTGGTCTGTGGCCTGATCCTGCTGGTGCTGCTGCCGCAGTCGCTTTCGATGTTTCAACTGAATCTGCTGGGCCGCTTCCTGACTTATGCCATTGTCGCCCTCGGCCTGGACCTGATCTGGGGCTATACCGGGATGCTCAGCCTGGGGCAGGGTCTCTTTTTTGGCCTGGGGGCCTACTGCTTCGGCATGTACCTCAACCTGGAAGCGGCGGGCAAAAATCTGCCGGAGTTCATGGGGCTGTATGGCGTGACCGAACTCCCCTGGCTGTGGCAGCCGTTTCATTCCCCGGTCCTGGCGATCCTGCTGGCAGTCGGGTTTCCAATGCTGGTGGCCGCGCTGGTAGGCTACATGGTGTTTCGCAGCCGCGTCCAGGGTGTCTACTTTTCGATCATCACGCAGGCGCTGACGGCCATCGTCGCCCTGCTGCTCATCGGCCAGCAGCAGCTGATTAATGGAACCAACGGCATCACCGAGATGCGCACCATCTTTGGCTACAAACTGTCGGACCCGGCCACCAAGATGGGCCTGTATGTCACGACAGCTTTGGTGCTGGGGGCGGTTTTCCTGCTGTGCCGCTACCTGATTCGTTCGCGTTTCGGGCGGCTGCTGGTCGCCGTGCGCGATGACGAAAACCGCGTGCGCTTCGTCGGTTACAACCCGGTCGTGATCAAAGTGTGCGTCTTTGCACTTTCGGCGGGCATCGCCGGGCTAGCGGGCGCGCTGTTCGTGCCGCAGGTGGGCATCATCGCCCCCAAGCAGATTGACATCGTCGCCTCCATCGAGATCGTCATCTGGGTCGCCGTCGGCGGGCGCGGCACACTGGTGGGCGCGGTCCTGGGCGCACTGCTGGTCAACACCGGCAAGAGCGTCATCAGCTCCGCACGGCCTGACATCTGGCAGTTTATCATGGGGGGACTGTTCGTCGGCGTCGTAGTGCTCTTCCCCAAGGGCATCGTCGGCGCAATCCTCGATCTGTTCCAACGCATCAGGCTGAGCTGGCCGAACACCCGTCCGGCTGAATCAGCACCTCTCGAAGTGGAAACGACATCCTTGGCAGGAGGAAAACCGCGATGAATGCAATTCTGGATGCAAAAGGCGTGACCGTCAGCTTTGATGGCTTTAAGGTGCTGGACAATCTGGATTTCGCCATCGGCTACGAGGAAATGCGCTTCCTGATCGGGCCAAACGGTGCGGGCAAATCGACCCTGCTCGACATCATTACCGGCAAGACCCGCCCCGATGCAGGCAAAATTACCTTCGATGGGCATATCAACGTGGCCCGTGTCTCCGAGCATCAACTGGTGCGCTGCGGCATCGGGCGCAAATTCCAGACGCCATCGGTGTTCAGCAGCCTGACCGTCTTCGAGAATCTCGAAGCGGCGATTGGCTTCAAGAGTTCGGTGCTGAGACTCACCCAGGGAATGTCCCCCGCTGGCATCGAGCGTGTAGAAGAAACGCTGGAAATCATCAATCTGAAAGATCAGCGCAATGTCCAGGCGGGCATCCTGTCACATGGTCAGAAACAGTGGCTTGAGATCGGCATGCTGCTGGTGCAGGACCCCAAGCTGCTGCTGCTGGATGAGCCGGTCGCGGGCATGACCCGGCGCGAACGCGATCACACCGGTGAACTGCTGCATCGCATCGCCAGGGGCCGCTCGATCCTCGTCGTCGAACATGACATGGTGTTCGTGCGTCAGTTCGCCTCCACGGTCACCGTGCTGCACATGGGCCAACTGCTGTGCGAAGGCCCGGTCGAGGCAGTCCAGAGCGATGCCCAGGTGGTCGAGGTGTATCTGGGGCGCACGCAGAAAGCCGCGTAATTTGAGGAGAGGACGCCATGTTATCGGTCAGCGGCTTGCAGGTGTATTATGATCAAAGCTGCATCATCAACGACGTAGACATCGAGGTGCCCGCCGGTCAGATCGCCTGCCTGATGGGGCGGAACGGGGTCGGCAAGACAACGCTGCTCAAAGCGATTATGGGCATCCTGAAATCGCGGACGGGCAGGATCATGTTCGACGGCACGGATATTACCCGCTACCCGCCTCACAAGCGGGCGCAGGCCGGCATCGGCTATGTCCCCCAGGGGCGCGGCATCTTCCCGCATCTGACCGTCTACGAGAATCTGCTCATCGGGCTGGAGGCGCTGACTGGCCGCCAGCGCAAACACAGCCAGGATGCCATCGAGGAAGTGTACAGCATCTTCCCGGTGCTGGAACAGATGGGCATGCGCGTGGCGGGGACGCTCAGCGGCGGTCAGCAGCAGCAGTTGGCAATTGGCCGGGTGCTCGTCCGGCGACCTCGACTGCTGCTCCTGGATGAACCTACCGAGGGCATTCAGCCTAACATCGTGCAGGACATCGAGAACGTAATTCGCTCGCTGCGGCAGCACAAACAGGTGTCGATTCTGCTGATCGAGCAGTTTCTGGATTTCGCGCTGGCTTCGGCGGATTATTGTTACGTGATGGAAAAAGGGCATATCGTCTCTTCAGGAAGCACGCAGGAAATTGATACGGACGCCGTCAAGGAGTATCTGTCCGTCTGAATGGGGTCAGAACAGATGGCGCAGGCCCGGATCGGTACGGGCGCAAACAGACTTAGGGCGGTCAGAGGACCTGACCCGTCTTTATGGATTCGTGTACAATCTGACATGATCATTACCCATCATCCCAATCATTATCCTTCCTCCTGCGGTGGCGCGGCATACATGGAGCGGGCCGATTTTTGAATACGGTGGGCCGGAACGGAACTCTGAGGCTGGCGTTTGCTCAGCACGGCGGACGAACGGTGCTTGTCGAGCGTTATTCGCGCCCACCGCTCCAGGTGATGCGCCCCATCCCCGATGCTGCCGGCTGTCTGAACGTCTACCTGCTGAGTCCCACCGGCGGCGTGGTCCAGGGGGACCGCACCACACTCGACCTGTGCGCCGGCGCAGGCACTCATGCCCTGCTGACCACCCAGTCCGCCACCAAAGTCTACCGGATGCCGGATGGCTGGGCCGAGCAGCGGATTCACATCGACGTCGGACCCGGTGCGGTGTTCGAGTACGTGCCGGACGCGGCCATTCTGTTTGCGGATTCCGACCTGCGCCAGCACATCGAGGTTACCCTGCATCCCGGCGCGCTGCTGCTGCTGTTCGAGATCGTCATGCCGGGCCGCCTGGCACGGGGGGAATGTTTGCAGTTTCGCCGCTATGCCAACCGATTGGTCGTCCGCGATGACGACGGCCTGGTGCTGTATGAGGCGTCCAGCCTGGAGCCGGAACGGGACAATCTGGAAGCAATGGGCCGCCTGGAAGGGTATGCCTGCTGGGGCAGCGCCTACCTGCTCGGCAGCCTGGATGCCTGGAACATCGACGCGGCGGCCTTCTGCGCAGCGCATCAGCAGTTGATGGAATGCGGCGGAAGCATCGGCGGTTTGTCCCCGCTGCACCGTAACGGCCTGTGCGCGCGCATGTTGAGTGACCACCTGGAGCCGATTTACCGCGTGTTTCATGGGCTGCGGACCGTGATTCGGACTCGGCATCTGAACCTGCCGGACGCGCCGCTGCGCAAATAGGATCATCACCCACAGGGAGGGGCGAAGATGAATCTGACGCCAAGAGAGAAAGATAAATTGCTGATTTACGTCGCGGCCATGGTCGCGCGCGATCGCAAGGCACGCGGGTTGAAGCTCAATCACCCCGAAGCCATCGCGCTGATCACCGCCGAGGTGCTGGAGGGCATCCGCGATGGCCGCAGCGTGGCGGACCTGATGCAGTATGGCCGCACCATCCTGTCCCGCGACGACGTCATGGAAGGCGTGCCGGAGATGATCCACGAGATCCAGGTCGAGGGCACTTTCCCTGATGGCACCAAACTGGTCACCATTCACGAGCCGATTATCTGAGGAAGCCACCATGATACCCGGAGAATATTTTCTGGATGAGGCCGACATCGTGGCGAACGCCAACCGCCCGGTGGTCACCCTGACCGTTGCCAACGCGGGGGATCGCCCAATTCAGGTCGGTTCGCACTTCCATTTTTACGAGGTCAATTCCGCTCTGTCGTTTGACCGCGAAGCCGCTTACGGGATGCGCCTGAACATCGCCTCCGGGCTGACGGTGCGCTTCGAACCGGGCGATGAAAAAACCGTCGAACTCACCCCCATCGGCGGCACACGAACGATTTACGGGCTGAACAACCGGGTGAACGGCCCCCTGGATAAGGAGCGCTAAAATGCCGCTGATTATTCCCCGCCGCGTGTATGCGGATCTCTACGGCCCGACCACCGGGGACCGGGTGCGGC
>JAIOHO010000838.1 GCA_019912905.1 Anaerolineae bacterium | reverse complement strand
CGTCGGCGCGAATGACGTCGCCGAGGGCACGGCCACCGACCTGGCGGGTGCAACGGCAGTGGATGACAAGACGGTGGAGATTGCGATCAATCAGCCATCCGCTTACTTCCTGAGCCAGCTCACCTTCGGCTCGGCCAAGATCGTGTCCAAAGCCGCTGCCGAAGCGGACCCCGAAGGCTGGGAAGCCGCGCCGCTCTCCAGCGGGGCCTTCCAGGTCAGCGCCTGGAACCACAATCAGAATCTGGTCCTGGTCCTGAATGAACACTACTGGCAGGCTCCCACTGCCATTGCGGAACTGACCATGCCGTTTATTCAGGACAGCGAAACGGCCTTCCAGCTTTACCGCACCGGCGAACTGGACATCATGGGCAGCCAGCAGAACGGCGTGCCCGCCGCCCACATCGCCGAGGTGGAACTCCTGCCCGATTTCCATCAGGCCGCGTCGTTTGCCGTGCGGTATGTCGGTTTCAACAACGCGATTGCGCCCTTTAATGATGTGAATGTGCGCCGTGCCTTCGCGCTGGCAATCGACAAGGATACGCTGGCGAACACGGTCCTGAATGGCACCGTCGCCGGGACCGATCGCATCCTGCCGCTCGGCATTCCAGGGTCGGAACTGGCGGTCAATGGGCTGCACTTCGACCCGGACGCCGCCAAAGCCGCCCTGGAAGCCGCCGGGCTGACTCCCGAATCCATAGGCCCGGTGAGCCTGACCTACGGCGTCGAAGGCGATAACGAACGCATCGTGACCGTGCTCCAGGCCATGTGGCAGCAAAATCTCGGTGTGGCGGTGACGCTCGAACCGCTGGAACTCTCGACATTCAGCGCCCGGCTCAACGAGACGACCGAAAACCCGGAAGGCGGCTTGCAGATGTATTACAGCATCTGGGGTGCGGATTATCCCGATCCGCAGAACTTCCTCTCGCAGCAGCTGCGCACCGACGTCGGCAACAATAACGGCCACTTCTCGAATGCCCAGTTCGACGCCCTGGTCGATCAGGCCGACGTGATGACCGACAATGTCACCGAGCGCCTGTCGCTCTATAACCAGGCGGAGCAGATCGCCATCGACGAAGTCGGCTGGCTGCCGCTGTTCAACCCGCGCCTGAACGTGCTGATCAAACCCTACGTCACCGGCATCGTTTTCACCGGCCAGGGGCTGACCATCCCGGATTACACGGCGCTGCGTGGCCGCACGGCCCAGTAATCGGTTGATCCGGGGGCGCGCGGGTGCTCCCGGATCGTCGTTTCCCTTTCCGGCAGGGCTATCGCAGGCGGGAAAGGGTCCGCTCGTGCAGGAGTCCCGATGATCACGCTGATTGTTCGACGACTGGCATCGCTCCCGTTTGTGATCTTCAGCATCACCTTTATCACCTTTGTCGTCGGTTATCTGGCTCCTGGCGATCCTATCCTGACGATGATGGGGGCGCGTCATGATCCGGCCACCTACGAACGACTGCGCCATCTGTACGGCCTCGATCTCCCCTGGTTTCAGCAATACGGCAACTACATGCTTGGGCTGGTGCAGGGTGACCTGGGCTTATCCTTCCGCTACCAGGGCCGCCCGGTGTGGGAGCTGATTCGCACCGGCGTACCGGTGTCCTTTACGCTGGGGCTGGCCGCGCTGAGCCTGAGCGTCGCGGTGGGGGTTCCGGTGGGCCTGCTGGCCGCGCTGCACCAGAACACGCTGGTCGATCGTGCCAGCACGACCTTCATGCTGGCGCTGTATTCGATTCCCAGTTTTGTCCTGATCCCGGTCCTTCAGTGGCTCAATTACCAATCCTATTTTCGCGGCGGTCCATCCCTGCCGGTCGCCGGCTGGGGTCGGCCAGAGCACTGGATCATGCCGGTGATCGTGCTGTCCGGGGCCAGTATGGGCTATATCGCCCGCCTGACTCGCTCCTCCGTCGTGGAAGTCATCCGCCAGGATTACGTCCGCACGGCGCATGCCAAGGGCCTGACCGAGCGCCGCGTCAATGCCATGCACATCTTCCGCAATGCCATGCTGCCGGTGATTACGGTCATCGGCCCGTCGATTGCCTTTCTGGTCACGGGCGCATTCGTGGTCGAGAACCTGTTTGCCATTCCGGGGATCGGCTTCCTGTCGGTCCAGGCCATCGCCCAGCGCGATTATCCGGTGATCCAGAGCACGACCGTCATCGTCGCCATTGCCGTCGTCCTCATGAATCTGGTGACGGATTTTATGTATACCATTCTCGATCCCCGTGTGCAGGTGGAAGCGTAGACTGTTGGGCACCTCGACCCCCACCCCGCTCAGACTGCAAGCTGCCCAGCCGGAGAGCCGCCTCAAGCGCTTCTGGCAGCGCCTGAGCACCAACCGGATGGCCGTCATCAGTCTGGTCGGATTGATCCTGCTGATTCT
>JAIOHO010000837.1 GCA_019912905.1 Anaerolineae bacterium | reverse complement strand
GAGGATGTGGATGCCTTCAACCGCGACGATACCGACCTGCTGATGGCGATCGGCACCCAGGCGACGATTGCGCTGCATAACGCGGTGCTCTACCGCAATCTGCTCGAAGAAAAGGAACGCATCGTCGAGGTTGAAGAAGACGCCCGCAAGAAGCTGGCGCGCGATCTGCATGATGGCCCGACTCAGAATGTGTCTGCCATCGCTATGCGCATGAGCTACATTTATCGACTGCTGGAACGGCGACCTGACGAAGTCCCCGCAGAATTGAAGAAAGTCGAAGAACTGGCGCGGCGGACGACGAAAGAAATCCGCGATATGCTGTTTACGCTGCGTCCCCTGGTTCTGGAAAGCCAGGGCTTATCGGCTGCGCTGGACCAATTGTGCCAGAAGACACTGGAAACGCACGGGCAGCACGTCTCGTCGCGTGTGGGGCCGGATGTGGAATCCGCGCTCGACAGCCACCAGCAGGGCGTGATCTTCTACATTGTCGAAGAGGCAGTGGGAAACGCACGCAAGTATGCCGAGGCGGAACTGATCAGCGTGGATATTCATCGACAGAACGATGTCATCGTCGTGGAAGTGGCCGACAATGGGGTGGGCTTTGATTCCGACGCCGTCCACGCCAATTACGATCAGCGCGGCAGTCTGGGCATGGTCAACATGCGCGAACGGGCCGAACTGCTGAATGGGGCGCTGCGCATCGAAAGCGCAGAAGGCCAGGGCACCAAGATTACCATTCTGGTTCCCATCAAAGCCACGCTGGAATCCAGCCGGACGAATAGATCGCACAACAGCAGCACGTCGATCAAGCCTGTTTCCGGTCCGCGCACCCCCGCCAATCCCTCGCTCCGGTAATGATGTCTCATTCGGATCTCGCTGCGCTCCGCGGCGAACCCAGCTACGTCTGGCGGTCGGGCCAGGAGCGCCGGTTGCAGATGATCGCCCGCTGGACTCGTCTGGAAGATGCTTGGGTTCTGGAGGCGGGAGGCGGTGTCGGCATGTACGCTGCGCAGATTCGTCAGCGCTACACCCCCCACGTCGAATTGTTTGATATCGAGCAGGCTCGTGTGGCTGAAGCCCGCGCGGTGACCCCTCACGCACTGGTCGCCGCCGCCGAGAAGCTGCCTTATGCCTCCGAGTTGTTCGACACGATCATCTCCAATGAAGTGATCGAGCATGTGGTCGATGATCGACAGGCCATCCGTGAGATGGCACGGGTGTTGAAACCGGGCGGACGAGCGGTGATTTTCTGTCCGAACCGCTGGTATCCCTTCGAAACGCACGGCCATTACTGGCGCGGTCGCTATCATTTTGGCAATTCGCCGCTGGTCAACTATCTGCCGGACGTCTGGCGCAATCAACTTGCGCCGCATGTGCGGGCCTATACCTGGCGCGGTCTGCGCCGCCTCCTGGTTGGCGCACCGCTGCGGGTGATCGTCCATCAGCGGATTTACGGCGGTTATGACAACATCGTGGCCCGCATTGGTGAACCTGGACGGGTGCTGCGTACGGCGCTGCACGCTCTGGAAGGGACTCCCCTGGATACCTGGGGGTTATCGCATCTGTTGGTGATCGAAAAACAAGCGGATTAACAATTTTCTTATACGCGTTTGATGCTTTTCTTGCCCGCCTGTGGTACGTTAAACCCATTATCCACTAACTCCAGGAGGCAGGCATGAGCAATCAAACCCTCATCGATGCACTGAATAATGACCTCGCCAACGAATTTCAGGCGATTGTGATGTATACCACCTATTCTGCCCAGGTAAAAGGACCGTTCCGTCTGGAACTGGTGAATTTCTTCCAGGGCGAGATCCCCGATGAACAGGGTCATGCCCTATTCCTATCCAACAAGATCGTGTCGCTTGGGGGCGTTCCTACCACAACCCCTGCGCCGGTCGCAGCAGCAGAAACCCCCAAAGAAATGCTGGAAAATGTGCTGACTGCCGAAAAGAAAGCCATCGAAGGTTACAGCAAGCGTGCTGAACAGGCGCGGGAAGCCGGTGAGATTGGCCTGTCCGTCCAGCTTGAAGACATGATTGTCGATGAGACCGGTCACTATGAAGAGACCAAGAAACTGCTGGAAGAGTGGTTTTAGGGAACCTGACCGCAGTTGAGAGTACCCTCTGGCACCAGACGAAACTGATCTGGTGCTTTTTGATTTACTCGTCTACCCACACCGGAAGATGCCCCAGGGCGATGACGTCGGACCATTTGGCGCGGTCACCCTCGGTCAGAATGGCCGCTTCAGCGATGACCTGTGCACCAGCTTTGTTCATGATCAGACGCATACCTTGCAGCGTGCTCCCGGTCGAAATCACGTCATCGATTAAGGCGACTCGCTTTCCATAGACGGCCTGACGATCTTTTTCGTCCAGATAGAGAGTCTGCGGCTTACCGGTGGTGATGCTGAGCGTCTCGGATTGCAGCGCATCGCCCATATAGGGTTTGTACGATTTGCGCAGAACCTGATAGGGCAGCCCGGTATCGCACGACAGGGCGTAAGCCAGTGGGATCGCTTTGGCCTCGGCAGTAACCAGGATGTCCGGCTTGAGAGGGGCTAATTTCGCGGCAAGCGCGCGGCTGGCAGCGGCCACTAACTCGGTGTCGCCCAGAATATTGAGAATGGCGATGCGAACGCCCGGCTTGATTTCAAACAGGCGAAGGTTGCGCTGTATACCGGCGATAGTGATTGAATAGTGGGTGTCGGCCATGGCTCCTCACGGTCAGCTGTGGAAAGTCAATTTTTCGTTGCACAGATACACTTCATCGCCCTCGCTGAGGACATAAGCAGTTTGCAGGGGATACCCGCCGATGTGCGTGCCATTGGTGCTGTTGAGATCTTCGAGCACGAGCTGGTTATTTTCACGCCGGATCTGGCAGTGGAAACGCGATACCCCTTTGGCCTGAATCGTGATCTCATTCTGGGGCGCACGTCCGATGCGAATGAGATCACCGGTCAGTGAAAATTTCTGGCCGTTCCAGGTGACCGTGGTCGGGATGGGGCCGCCTTTGGGC
>JAIOHO010000080.1 GCA_019912905.1 Anaerolineae bacterium | reverse complement strand
GCCTGCGCGTAGGGACAGTGATTACAGGTGAAGATGACGGCGACGGCCTTCTTGTCGGCATAATCGCTGAGCGTGTGCTGTTTGCCATCCACGCCGATCAACGTGAATGGAATAACCGGAGCACCGAATTCCAGATTCGCCATGTTTCTCTCTCCTTACAGATAAACTTGTCGATAAGTCAGGCCCACGGTCAGGCGCGGCCTGTCGGGGACCCGCGTTCAGGCCGAAGCAAAATGCTGCCGCAGCGCGCGGCGGATCATGTCGGCAGTGGGCAGCGGGGAAATGCGCCCGTTTTCCAGCCGGTAGGCGCGGCAGGTCAGGCTGTAGCAGGCATTTCGCGGCACCGGGGCGATGTCCTGCCCATTGATGAGAATCGTGGGCGAGCCGACAAAGTGCAGCCGCTGTGCCTGATCGTCCGTTTCCACCTTGACGATGTCGATGTCCGCATGAATGCCTTCCTCCCGCATGACGGCCTGGAGGCGTTCCAGGGCCACGCCGTGAGAGGGGCAGTCCTCATAATACAGAAACTGGATTGCCATGCCTGTGCTCCCTTTGACAATAAACCGGGGTCCCTTTTTTAAGATACCTGAGCACGGGTCATTCTTCAACCTGACCAATCAGCTTTGGTTATAGTCTGTGTAATAATTCTTAAGACTGGAAATACACCGTTGTTGCGTACAATGACAGTAACCGGCAAATGGAGAGTCAGGAGACGATCATGCCGTCAAACGTATACTGGTTAGACGAACCCCATATCATGGTGGCTGAATACAGCGGCAGTGTCAGCCATGAGGACATCCAGAGCGCGATGGACCAGTGTCTGTCGGTGCTGTCGCAGCACTCGTGCCACTTTCTGGTGGATACGACTCAGGTGACCACGCTGCCAAAGGACTTACTGCGCCTCGGCCCAGTGCTGACGCTCATCAATCATTCCAATCGGGGTTGGCTGATCTTTCTGGCCCACCAGAACATCATGATTAAATTCGCCGTCCAGGTGATGGTCCGCAACAAGTTCCGCTTTATGACATCGCGTGAGGAAGCCGTCACCTTCCTGACCGACATCGTGAAGCAGGTGGGCGAAGTCAGCCTTTCCTGAGGAATCGGCTGCTGTCCGTCGCTAGGGTCTGAGCGTCAGCGCTTTCTGTGAAATATGTAAACGCTGACAAATGACACCTGATTCGTTGTATTTCATTATTGGTTTCAGCTCGGATTAACTCGCTATAATGCCTTCTAAATGGTCTGCCGACCATTCCATTGTTGGTTGCCATTCGGGAGGAATAAGATGCGGAGTGATCTCATTGCGGCGGGCATGATTCGATCCTGGTTGGATACTCATGCGCCGGAAGTGGCTCAGGACTGGGCCTTTCAGCCGGACGAAGAGCTGAACGGTTTTGTGAAACGCATCAAATCAGTGATGGCCGAGATCGACGCCCAATTTGTATCGCAGGCGGCCATCGCCCGCACGGCCATCGAACACTGGCGGCTGCGAGATGTCGCCATTCTCGGTGGTGGAACCCCCAGTCCGTTGTCACCTCGCCCCGATCAGGCCCTGTATTTTACGGACGCCAACCCCGCAGTCATTGACGAAGTTTCAAAGCTTGGCTACAGCGTGCGGCGCGTCGATATTCAGAACCTGAGCGACCTGCGCCTGCTGACTGGCGCAAGAACGGCGATTGCCACCGGCCTGTTCCATTTTCTCGATGATGAAGCCGCCTGGGGAACATTCGAAAATCTCTACCAGGCCGGTTTCGAGCAGGTCATCTTCAACAACATGAATAAGAATGTGCCGGACGATCTGGCGGCCAATTGGGCTAAGATGGGACATACCCCCTATCGGCGTGATCCACAGGATATTCAGGTGCTGCTGCCCGATCACTGGGAGCTGATGGAAGCCATCAACGCGCCGCGCTTTCTGTCGTACAACCGCCAGTTGGGGGATGCTTTTTCGAAACTCGCGGATATCAACACCGTGTACCGCATCATCCGCCGGCAGACGGCCTGATTCGCTGCCCGGCTCATATTATCCACCACATGCAGAAGTCGGCCTTTGCGCCGACTTTTTGATTACACCCTGCTCGGAAACTTTTCCGATTGGGCTGCGTAAAAATCGGTAACGAGCCTGAACGGGGTGAGGAGAGTGATCCTTGAAAACGCGCAAAAACTTCTGGGCGAGCCTGCTCATTACCCTGGGCTGGCTGCTGCTGGTGTTTGTCATCGAAATGATGCGTTATTCCACCCTGGGACCGCTGCTGCCTTTTATGGGGGTTGTCGCCGCCTTTTTCATC
>JAIOHO010000836.1 GCA_019912905.1 Anaerolineae bacterium | reverse complement strand
CGATCAGCACCAGGCTGCGCCAATCGACCGCATCATAAGCATCGTCCATCGTCAGGCAGCCGGTCAGCGCCACCGCGCCGGCTGCGAGCATGCTGGCGACGACCAGCGGCACCACATCCAGCACGATCAGGACGACCATTGCCAGCAGAATCAGCAGGGCAATGGGCGCTTTGTCCTGGCGGGTGAACGCGCCGCTCTGGATGGCTTCGGGTTCGCCCATGACGATGAAATCATGGCGGTGGCTCTTGAGGGCGAAAATGTCTTTCCATGTGCCCTGCACCAGCAGTGTATCGCCCATCTTCAGCGGCGTGGTCTTCAGGTCCAGCTTCTGATCGACACCGGGGCGCTTGATGTCCAGCACCGTCAGGCGGTAGACCGAACCGAAGCGAATGTCCGACAGGGACTGGCCGATCAGGGTGGAACGGGGCCGCAGCAGCACCTCGGCGATGCCGACTTCGTGATTGATCAGGTCTTCGCCGCTGATCTGTTCGTTGGCCTGAATTGCCAGGTTCCAGTACCCGGCGGCGCGCCCGACATCATTGCCTGCGCCCTGAACCACGAGCACATCGTCCGGTTCCAGCACGGTATCCGGCGCGGGGTGATGGATGGACAGGGCGTCGGCTCCGTTGCGCCCCAGCCGCTGGGGACCGAGCGCCGGGACGACCGCATGGGACGCCGCCGGACGTTTGATCTCGATAATATTCACACCAAAATCCTGGCGCAGCCGCGACAGACTGACCGGCTGACCAGCCAGCGGCGACACCTCGCGCACGCGCACACGGAACAGGTTGTGCGGCAGGCGGTAAAGCTCGAACAACTCGCGGGGGGTTTCCATCTGCTGCATGGCCTGCGCGGGTTTATGATCGGGCAGCAGGCGTCTGCCGATCGTCAGCATGAACAGGATTCCGACAGCGATCATCGTCACGCCCACCGGGGTATAGCTGAAGAAGCTGAACGCGGGCAGTTGATTTTCTTCCAGCACCTGCGACACGATGATGTTGGGCGGGGTGCCGATCAGCGTGGCTGCGCCGCCCAGCAGGGACCCGTAAGCCAGGGGGATGAGCAGCTTGGAAGCACTTTGTTTGGCAGTCGCAGCCAGCGCGACGATGGCGGGCAGCATCACCGCCACGACGCCCGTATCACTCATGATGCCGGACATTAACGAACCGGCAGCCATCGTCGTGATGATCAGACGCGTTTCGCCGGTCCCCGCGATCTTCAGAATGCGCCGGGCAATCGCCGCTGCCAGACCGGTCTGAAGCACCGCGCCGCCGATGATGAACAAGGCCGCAATGGTCAGCACAGACGTGTTGGAAAAACCGGCCAGCGCTTCTTCCGGTTTGAGGATTCCGGTCAGAATTAGAGCGACGACCACGCCCAGGGCGACCACATCGACGCGCAGCCGCTCGGTGACGAACAGCACAATCGCCACGATCAGGATTACCAGGGTAATCCACATTTCAGGTGTCATAGGACCCTCTTCTCAAGCTCGCTCCTATCTTACGGGACAGGTCGCCGCCGAAGAACTGAGAGAGATCACACCAGATTGTGCTTTTTGTCACAAATATTGAATCAGTCTTCATTGGGGGGAATGTTCTGGAGAAAGTCCTCGATGGCCTGGATAAAACGCTGCATGCTGGGGACCCACAGCCGGTGGCCGGAATTGGGAAAGACGACGATGTGGGCATCGGACACCCAGCGGCGGTATTCTTCCGCCAGTTCTTCCGGCAGGCGAGAAGTGGCCTTCGCGCCGCGCAGGACCAGCAGCGGGCACTGTAATTCGGCCAGCGACTCCCACAGAGAAATCTCGACCGAATCATGCTGAAGCCCCAGCACGGCGATCATCGACATGGCCTCCGGGTAGCGCATCATACTGCGCAGGCCCCAATCCGCCGACAGATCGGGATAGCGCGCGGGATACCCGGCCAGCACCAGCGCGGCCACCTGTCTGGGATACTCCAGCGCGTAGCCAATGGCATACGGCACCCCGACCGAATGGGCGACGACTGCGACTGGCCCCACGTTGAACGTCTCGACCAGAGCGGCCAGGTCCTTTACATGATTTTCGAAGCGATAACCCGCCTCCGGCACATCACTTTTGCCACGGCCTCGCAGACTGACCGCAATCGCCCGGCGGGGGGCAATGGCCCGCAGCGCCGGTTCAAAATCCTCCGCGCTCCCATGCAGCCCGGGAATAAACATGACCGGAATGCCCGGTCCGCTGGCTTGATTATCGAGATAATGCAGGCGAATGTCCCCGCTCTGCGCCCAGCATTCCTGTACCATCTTCCAACCTATCTCATGAGCCGATGTATTCCTAATCATATCGGAAAAAAACATTCATGAGATTAATGTTTGTCCGGCTGTCCGCGGACGTCGTAATCAAACGCACCCGGAAAATCGGCGGCGACCGCCTTGCGTTTGCCGGTCCAGGTGTCGATGTCGATGCGGTACACGGCAGTGCGATCCAGTTCCTCGCTGACCGGCGGGCGATAATCGACCCCAGGCTGGAGGTGCGGCGCATATTTGTCCAGCAGAAGCTGCAAGCCGCAGAGGGCCTCGTCCGCATCGGTGACGATGACCGCCTGGCCGAACACCACCACGCTTTCATATTCGACGCTGAATTCCAGCGCTTCATCCGCTGGCAGCAGGCGGCCCATCGCCATGACGCTGAAACACACGCGCGGATTGGCCTCGATGTTGGCGCGGGTGCGGCCTGCGTGGGCGGTATGCAGGTAAATGCAGCGGCGTGCCGGGTGATAGACGAACAGGTTGCTGTTGATGAAGGGCTGGCCCTCATAAGCGCTAGCCAGCGTGCCAACCGCGGCGGAAGTAAGGAATTGGACGATCCAGGCCTCATCTTCGACCGCGCGATCCTGGCGACGGATGTGATCGACCGGCAGGGCAGCATAGTCTTTTGGCATGGCGCAATTCCTCCTGTATGATAGGGTACTATGAGCGACAAACAGTTTCGACTCGATGAAATTGTCCTGATCGGACGCACGTTCGCAGAGTATTACAGGT
>JAIOHO010000079.1 GCA_019912905.1 Anaerolineae bacterium | reverse complement strand
GCCCGGAGAATCTGTTCCACAACCTGGGCAGTTGGGCGACTGCGTTGAACTAACTTTCCTGCCTCTTCCTGGCGCTGCCGCGTTGGGGAGAGGCTTAATCCCACAATTGGTTCGGGCTGAGTCATGATCAAGTACATCATTCGTCGTTTGATCCAGGCTGTTCCTACATTCTTTGGTATTACCGTCATCTCGTATCTTCTCGTGTTTCTGTCACCGGGCAGTGTGATTGACCGCCTGCTGTTTGGGCCGAATACACGCCCGGAGCAGCGCGAGTTATTGGCCGCTCAGTTAGGTATCAGCGACCCGTTTCCTGTGCAGTATCTCCGCTGGCTGTTGGGCGACGATTGGATGCGCTGGGATTCGGATGGCGACGGGATCTCTGATCAGGCTGTGATCATCCCTCTGGATGTGGATGGCGATGGCGAACCGGAACCACCCGGACGAGGTCGGGGCATCTTGCGCGGTGATTTTGGTCAGTCGTTCCTGAAGCGTCAGCCGGCTTCCACCATTATTACGGAGCGAATGCCCGCCACGCTCGAATTGGGTGTGACGGCGCTGGTGCTCAGCCTGTGTGTGGGGCTGCCCGTCGGGGTGATTTCTGCGGTGCAGCGCGGCAAGCTGGTGGATAACCTGAGTCGCGTGATGGCGGTCATGTTTAACGCCGTGCCCGCCTTCTGGCTTGGCCTCATCCTGATCCTGATTTTCGGCTCGACCCTGGGCTGGCTGCCGATGGGCAGCCGGTGCAAACCGTCGCTGACCGGGGTATGCCCGCCGCTGCCGGAGCGCCTCGAGTTTTTGATTATGCCCGCCTTCGTGCTGGCGACGACGAACATTGCGATTTTCTCCCGCTTCATGCGGACCTCCATGCTGGAAGTGATGGGGCAGGATTTCGTGCGCACCGCCCAGTCCACGGGTCTGGCTCCACGTGCGGTGTACGTGCGCCACGCCATGCGCAACGCCCTGATTCCGATTGCGACCCTCATCGGCCCTATTATCACCGGACTGTGGGCAGGGGCGGTAGTGATCGAGCAAATCTTCTCGTGGCCGGGCGTTGGGCAAGCCGCGGTGAAAGCAATTATCGACAAAGACTATCCGGTGATTATGGCTGCCGTCATCTTCACCTCGGTTGGCACGATTATCGGTTTCCTCATCTCGGACATCCTGTATGCCGTGATCGACCCCCGCATTCGACTGCAATAAGCGAGGCTATGCGCACATGGCAACCCGGTCAATCGCAGAAAATCCTGTTTCTCGCTTGAATGCCAAGGAATATTCGACTACTGGTTTGTCGCTCACCCAGTTGGCTCTGCGCCGCCTGCGTCGAGATAAACTGACGATGCTGGCGCTCATTATCCTGGCGGCCCTGGCGCTGCTGGCGGCGGGCGCGCCGGTCATCAGCGAGTATATTCTGAACGTGGATCCCAACGATACCGATGCGGCGGCTTCACGCTTCCTGCCCATTGGCGCAGAGGGACACATTCTGGGCACCGACAATATTGGCCGCGATCATCTGGCGCGCCTGTTGTTCGCCGGTCAGATTTCCCTGGGGATCGGCGTCTCGTCCGCGTTCCTCTCTTTCTTTATCGGAATTACCCTGGGCGTCATTACCGGTTACTACGGCGGCGGGATTGATGACCTCATCAACTGGCTGATTACCACCGTCACTGCCATTCCGGGGTTGGTCCTGCTGCTGCTGATCGCCGCCTTGTTTTCACCGGGACCGTGGACATTGATCCTGGTGCTGGCGTTCCTTACGTGGACTGCGACGACGCGCTTGGTTCGGGGAGAAACTTTTTCCATTCGGGAGCGGGATTACATCCTCAGCGCGCGGGCGATCGGCGCGAAAGACTTCCAGATCATGTTCCGGCATATCCTGCCGAATTTGTTTTCGGTGACCATCGTCACGCTGGCGATCAATATCGGCAATGTAATCCTCATCGAGTCTGCGCTCAGCTTTCTCGGCCTGGGCGTGCAGCCGCCGACCCCAACCTGGGGCAACATGCTCAGCAATTCGCGCACCTTTTTCAAACAGGGGCCGCATCTCGTTGTCTTTCCTGGACTGCTGATCATGCTGACGGTGTTGTGCCTCTATATCATCGGTGACGGCCTGCGCGATGCATTTGACCCGAAGACGGTAGATTGAACCTTCACACTCGACTGAACAATGCGGATTGCCGGGTGAGCAAACGCTGATATACTCACCTGCGCCTGATGAAGGAGGCCGATGGACCGACATGGCTGAATTTGGCGCATTTGCAATCACGTTCCTGCTGGCACTTGGGATCGCAATCGTCACTACCCCCGTGATGATTTACCTGGGCAAACGATTCGGAATCGTCACCCGGGTGACGGCACGCCGCGTCAACGAGGGCGACACCCGCAGTTTATCCAAACTGGGCGGCGGGGTGCTGTTCATCAGCTTTACCCTGACGATACTGCTGGCGCAGCTGCTGCCGGTGCCGCGCTTCGACCCTCATGAACCAACGCGATTAATCGGCCTGCTGTTGGGCAGTTGTGTAATCCTCGTCGTCGGGTTCATTGATGATAAGATTGAGCTGTCGTCGAGAGTGCTGCTGCTGACTCAATTGGTGGCAGCGGGCATTGCCATTCACTTTGAAATTTTCATCGAAGGCTTCAACAACCCCATTAGCGGAACCCTGACCGCGCCCTGGCCGTTTGCCGTGACGGTGATTCTTACGCTGCTCTGGATTATGGGCATGATG
>JAIOHO010000835.1 GCA_019912905.1 Anaerolineae bacterium | reverse complement strand
GCATGTCCTGAGCGATCTGGACGGCCACGTCGATGTCATCCTCGACGGCGGGCCGACTGCGATTGGGGTGGAATCGACCGTGCTGGACCTGACGATTGATCCGCCGCTGGTGCTGCGGCCAGGTGGCGTCACGCTGGAGGCCCTGCGCGCCTGCGTTCCGACGGTCGAGCGTTTCAGTGCCCCGCTTGCGATGGATGACGAAACCGCGCGACCTGCGTCACCGGGCATGCTTTCGAAACATTATTCGCCGCGCGCTCCGGTGCTGCTGTTCAGCGGCCCGTTCGAGGCAGTGACGCAGCACATGCGGCAGGTGATCGCTGAACGCCGGAGGGCAGGCCAGCGCGTAGGCCTGCTTGTGCCGGGCGACCAGCGCGATTTATTTCAGGATTTCGATACGCCGCTGGCCGATCTGGGCCGCGACCTCGACGGGATGGCGCACGGCTTATTTGCCGGGATGCGCGCGCTGGATGCGCAGGAAGTGGATGTGATCCTGGCGCGGCTGGTCGATTCGAGCGGTCTGGGCGCGACGATCAACGACCGGCTGCTGCGGGCAGCGGAAGGCCGGGTGATCGAAGTCGAATAACTCAGGATGCAGCCGGATTGGGGGCGTTCAGCCGCTCTGCCAGGTATGCACGGGCTGCATTCAGGGTGGGCACAAAATGGAAATTGGCCGTTGCGTCCGAGTACAGCCGGGACATGGTTTCGAAGGCGGTGCGAATCATCGGATTACCCCCGGCGACGACGATTGGCCCGGTGTGACCATCATCCAGCGCCAGCAGCTTTTTGGCATTCGCGAAGCTGTGGGCGGTCAGCAGCGAACCCCCAGGGAAGCGGACGCCCCCGGTGATGTCGATAATCGCGCCGATTTCGACCGGAGATTGTTCTCCAACTTTTTTGGCAGTCGCCAGCGTTTCGAACAATTCTTCCCAGGTCCACTGGCCTTCAAACGCCAGCAGCATGACGGTGCGTTCATCATTATCCCAGTACAATTCGACGCTCATCCCTGCCCCCGTTAGCCACTGTTTAATGGCTAAACGGTAATGGGCGAAAATGATTTTGCGCTCAATTCGGGGTGAGAAATGAATTAAACGGTTTCGGGGTATTCGTGCTGTGGCTGTCGAAGGACCGCCAGGCAGCAGTCCACCGCCTCGACCAGCACAGCCAGCGGCAGGCCGGGTTGATCGCCCGCTTCGGCGATAGGCGGCACGTGGATGAAGCCACAGGGAATCGCGCTGCCGGATTGTTCGAGGGCATGGCGGGCGACATAAAAGACGTGGTTGCAGACGTAACTGCCGGCATGATTGGAGATGACTGCCGGGATGCCGCGCGCTGCCAGCGCCTGCTGCATGGTGTCGATCGGCAGGCGAGTGACGTAAGCCGCCGGGCCATCCGGCACAATCGGGCGGCCCCGGGGATGATCCCCGGCATTATCGGGCAGCGAGGCATCGTTAATATTCAGGGCGAAGCGTTCCAGATTGATTGCGGTCCGGCTGGCGGCGAGGCCCAGCATGACGATGGCATCCGGCTGGTGCTGCGCCATTAATGCGCGCAGCCGTTCCCCGGCCCCGCCATATTCGACGGGCAGCACCGCCGTGATCAGATCCGCGCGACTCTCCTCCAGGGCATCCACGATGCGCTGTGACGGATTGACTCCGTGATTGGCAAAGGTGGTGAAACCGGTGAGCAGGATGCGCATCAGCGGAGCTGCAAGCGCTGGGCGTGGACTTCGTCCATCGCGTCGATGGTGTCCTGCAAGCCCGCCACTTCATCCTGAATTTCGAGGCGCAGGCGTTGGGCGCGTGAACTATCGACTTCCTTGGTGCCCATCAGCGACATCTGCGCGTAGATCGTCCCCAGCGAGGACAGCGTGCTTTCCAGTTGAATTTCAGCGCGTTTGACGCTGTTGGCCGTGGCTTCCAGGTTGGCAAGCTGCTGCTCCAACTGCTGAATCTGCTGTTGCAGGTCACGCTGCACCGCCGGGTCCTGTTCGCGCTGCAAGCGGATGCGCGTCTTTTCCAACTGCTGCGGGACCATCTTGCGGTCGCGCTCGACCAGCTCATTTTCCTCGAAAGCGTCGATGTGCAGGGCCAGCCGGTGCATGTGGCCGATCCAGTCGTCCACGTCGTCGATGGTCTGTTTGAGGCTGGTGCGCATGGCGCCGCGCTGATTCTGCATCAGGCTGAGCATCCCCTGGCGATATTCCAGCGCATTTTGCAGGCGCTCGCGGGACACCCGGCTGCGAATGCCGCGCAGGTCGTAGCGGTTGGCAAACTCGCGGGCGACAGCTTCCTGGGCGGCGTTCTGGTCGGTCAGGGTCGCCACCACCAGGGCAGCTTCGGCGATGGCCCCGCCCACCAGCCAGAACCAGTCCTGCCACCAGGGGAAAGGCTGAGGCACGGCCATGAACAGCACCGCCGTCAGCACGATCGTCACCAGGCTTTCCCAGCGCAGAATCGCATTACGCAGGACCGCACCCAGCGCCCGGTCCCGGATTTGATTGCTTGAGTCACTTGTGGACATGAATGATTCGTCTCCGCGTGTTCCTCTGTATTATACGCCTAACTATAGCGCCGGGTTGCGAAAACCGAAATGGAAAGTCGCAACGAGGCACGGCAGGCGGCTGCGCTTAGGGCTGCGGCGTGATGCTGGCCTCTGCCGTCTGCGTGACGATGATGATCTGCGTCGCATCGAACGTCGGCGAGGGCGTCGGCGTCGGAGAAGGCGGCAGCAGGAATTCCGGCACGCGGCGCAGGTCCGTCGAGGGTTCGATGACGATCAGCGGCGGCCCGCCAATGGCGGATTCGTCGCCGTATTCCAGTTTGGGGTAATTATCCGGTTCAGCCGGCGGCAGATTCAGCCGGTAAACCTTCTGATCCGGCTGGATAGTCCGGCGGCTGTTGACGGTCATCAACTGGGCCGAGTCGCTGCTGGCGGGCAGTTCGAACGTCAGCGGGTCAAAGGTCCGATTCCAGACCACGTAAACGCGTTCGCTGCTGGCGGGTCGCTCGAAGGCGATCACCTGCACCCGGCCATTTGCCATGCGCTTGGTGCGCGGATTCTCGAACGGCTGCGTGCCAAAAATCTCGGCCATCAGGCGGTAAGCCGCCGCCGCCGGGCGCGCCGTGCCCGGTTCAGGATGCTGGCTGAAACACACCGAGTCGCGTTCGTTGCGATACAGGCCGTAGGCATCGCCGAAACAGGCCGCGCCGCCGACACACAATTCCCCCTGATTCGGAGCGAAATCGGTCCCGGCAGGCTGATCGCCGCAGTCGTCGAACAACTGATGGAAGAAAACCACGTCCGCGCCTTCCGACCAGGCATAGGCCGCGCTCTGGATGAAGAAGCTGGCCTGCTGCTGCTCGGTGGCACGCTGCTCGCGCAGGTCGGGCTGGTCGGCGGCCCACTGCGGCCCAGGATAATCATCCCAGACGCGCACGCCGCTCTCGTTCAGCCAGATCGGTTTGCGCAGTTGGTAGGCGCTCAGGGTCTGGCGGATGTAGAGGGTCAGCCAGCCGCTGCGCCAGGGGTAGCTATAATTGTGCACGGCCACCTGATCCATGTACCAGTTGAACTGGACGTGCAGCGGGTCGTCTTCGTAGATTTTCAGCACACGCGCCAGCCAGTTATCATCCCCGGCGAACAGCAGCCCGCCGAACATGACCACCGAGTCGGGGTCGGCTTGTTTGGCTGCGAGATAGGCGACCTTCAGCAGCCGCGCGTACGCGTTGATGCTTCCCTGCCAGAAGGTTTCGTAATCCGGCTCGTTCCAGATCTCCCAGACGCGCACCCCTTCACCCTCGGCCCAATCCTCGGCCTGCGCCTGTTCGCCGCCCGGCCTGTAACGGCGGACCGCCTCGAAGACGAAACTGGCCCACAGGTTGGCCGGGTTGATGGCTTTGTCCGGTTCCGGGTAATCGGACCCATCGGCGAAAATCGGCTGCTGCAAGCCTTTGATATGCTCACCCTCCTGGGCGAAGCGCGGGCGGCCCATCAGAATCGCGTTGATCTGTAACCCGTGACGCAGGTCATCGTTCACCAGGCGGTCATAGGCCTGCCAGTCATAAACCCCCGGCGCGCTGGCGACTCGATCCCAGTACAGCGGCCAGCGGTTCCAGCCCGCACCAAGCGATAACGCCCGCGCATAACGTGCTTCGTCGTCGCGCGCTTCGGCCAGGCTGATATGGGTGATGCCCAGACGGGCCGAACGGATATACGGGGCTGCGCTCTCGGCATCCGTCCGCAGTGGGCTGGATGAGGGCGAATCCTGGGTCTGTGCGGGTCGGTTCAGGGCGGCGATCAGCAGCAAAACCAGCGCAGCGGCGGCGATATATCGGTTCAAACGTGCAAACCCCTGAGTGTGAAAGACGGTAAATACAGTGGTGAGTGCTGCGTAAGGCAATCTGCTCGGCAGCCTGGCTGGTGATCCTGCATCGCGATCTGCTTTGCGCCGCCGGTTGCGCTTTTGGACGAGCACTCTAAGCGCCCATTCTACAACGTTTTGCGGACCGGAATCAAAACGCCCCGACAATTCATCGAGGCGTTGGGAATCGCTCGAAAAACCGGACTGGCTTACGTCAGCCGCGTATAATACTCGACGATGAGCTGCTCATCGACCGGGATCGGCAGTTCCTTGCGCTCCGGCAGACGATCCAGGCGGATGCGGAACTGAGTCTTGTCCATCGAGTAGAAGTCGGGCACGGACCCGGTCGAATCCAGCGCTTCGACGACGTGGACATTCTGGCGCATCTTGTCGGCGATGGACACTTCGTCGCCAATTTCCACCAGGTAGGAGGGAATATCGAGCCGTCCGCCGTTGACGGTGACATGGCCGTGAACGACCATCTGCCGGGCAGCCCAGATGGTGGCCGCGAAACCGGCGCGGTAGATGACATTATCCAGCCGCCGCTCCAGCAGAGTCAGCAGGTTGGTGCCGGTGTTACCGGGCTGCTGGCGCGCTTTGACGAAATAGCGGCGCATCTGGCCTTCGCGCACGTTAAAAATGAACGCCAGTTTTTGTTTCTCGTTCAACTGGAGACCAAAGTTACTGCGTCGGCCTGACCGGAACTGCTTGTCTTTCCCGTGATCGCCGGGCGGGTAAGGCCGTTTTTCGAGAATTTTTGCATATTTAGGACGCGGAACCAGCACCTCGCCAAAGCGGCGCTGGACCCTTGCTTTTGGCCCGTGATTGGACGCCATAATACTTCACCTCTTGCTCGCGGGCTGGTGCGCCCACACATCTTACGGAAACGGAGGATTATTGTAAGGCTTTTGCAGAAATTTTCCAGGGTTAGTTCGAAACCTGGTTGCCTGCATGTGATTCAACGGGCTACAATCGGTTGCGGTGCACAGGGGAATCTGAATGTGTTGTGGAATGATGGGATGAGGGCTTAATCGTGCCGAACAAAATGGAGCGTTTTACTCAACGGGCGCGGCGTGTGCTCAGTCTGGCCCAGCAGGAAGCCGAGCGGATGCAGCATCACGCGATCGATACCGAACATTTGCTGCTGGGGCTGATGCTGGAAGAAGCCGGGGTCGCCAGCCGGACGCTGCACAATCTGGGGCTGAATGTCCAGCAGGTGGCTGCGCTGGCCTCCCAGCTCTCCCGCGCGGGCCAACCGACGGGCGATAACCTCCTGGGCCTGTCGGCGGATACCAAACAGACCCTGGAACGGGCAGTGGATGAAGCGCGCCGCATGGATCATCACTACATCGGCACCGAACATCTGCTGCTGGGGCTGGTGTCTCAGCCAGATCACACGGCGGTCGAGATCCTCAAGCGCCTGGGAATCAGCCCCGAAGATGTGCGCCAGGAGACGCGGCGGGTCCTGCGGGAAGCGCCGATTGCGCCCTTGGCGGTGATGAGCGGCGTCCAGGCGGGTTTGCCCACACCCGTTCAACTGCGCGACCGGCATCTGACGATTATCGAGGCAACCTGCGCTGCTTTCGGCCATGTCCTTCGCACGATTACGCAGGAGCAGGCACAGACCTGGCGCGACCAGAACGACGCCCCCAACGGCTGGACGGCGCTGGAAGTGCTGGGCCACCTGGCCGACTTCGACGAGTATTTTTACCAGCGGGCGGTCATGATGCTGGAACAGGACAATCCGCAGCTTCCCGCCTACAATCATAAGGCGCTGGCGGTGGAGCATGCCTATAACCAGCAGGATAAGGATGCCGTCTATGCCAGGCTGGTCCAGTCACGGGCGCGCTTCATCACGTTCTTCCGTCAGTTGACCGACGAACAATGGGCGCGGGTGGGCGTGCACCCGGAGCGCGGCCACTTTACAATGTGGGATGCGCTCATGCAGGTGGCGACCCACGACAGCCGTCACCTGGAGCAGCTCATCCGTATCATCAGCGGCGCGACCCCCTGATCCGCCGCATTCTATTGTAGAATCAGGGTATCGATCGATACTCAGGAGGTGTGTCCATGTACGAGTACGAGCAGGAGACGATGCAACTGCGCGCATTGGCGACTTCGAATAACCCGGAGCTGCTGGCGCATTACCGAGCCATCTGCGAGCGCCGCGATGGTATCCTCACCGAAGCCGTGACCGCGATCTCGCATACGCTGCTCAGCCAGAGCGGTTATCAGCGCGACCTGGACCAGCCGTCGATTGAAAACTATCAGCAGGCGCT
>JAIOHO010000834.1 GCA_019912905.1 Anaerolineae bacterium | reverse complement strand
ATATTGACGTGATCATTCGGGTGGACTGGTTTGCCTTTAGCATCCAGCGCATACCCCAGAATCTCATTGGCTCGGTTGGCAATCACCTCGTTCACGTTCATGTTGTGGCTGGTTCCAGCCCCGGCCTGAAAGGGATCGACTACAAACTGGTCGTTGAATTTCCCGGCGATTACCTCATCGCCTGCCTGGATAATTGCATCGGCAAGCGCAGCGTCAAGCAGCCCCAGGTCCTTATGGACCTCGGCGGCACAGCGTTTGATCACCGCCATGCTCCAGATAAACGCCGGGTAAGGCCGCATTCCGGTAATCGGAAAATTATCTACCGCCCGCTGGGTCTGCGCAGCATAATACGCCTGTGCCGGGACTTTCACCTCACCCAACGAATCTTTTTCAATTCGAAAATCGGTCATCGCGCAAACTCCTGAAAAAGCGCAGATCAAGCGGATTCTATTACGGACAATTAACAAGCGCCTATCAAAATAAAAAAGGCGCTACGATTGTAACGCCTTTTCAGGGATTGTGAAACAAAAAACGAAGTGAGTTTAGCCCTTGGCTGCGGCGTAACGCTTGGAGACCTCGGCCCAGTTGACGATGTTCCAGAAAGCCTTGATGTAGTCGGGGCGGCGATTCTGATAATTCAGATAGTAGGCATGTTCCCACACATCCAGGCCCAGAATGGGGGCATCCCCGCTCATCACGGGCGAGTCCTGGTTGGCGGTCGAATAGACGTCGATCGACCCGTCAGCCTTGACGACCAGCCAGGCCCAACCCGAGCCAAAACGGGTGGCAGCAGCAGAAGCGAATTTCTCTTTGAAGGCGTCCAGGCTGCCAAATTTCGCATCGATCGCGCTTTTCAGACCCGCACTCAGGCCGGATTCGCCGCTGCCGGGGGCAATCACATTCCAGAACAGACTGTGATTGGCGAAACCACCGCCATTATTCTGCACCGCGGTGCGAATGTCATCAGGAATGGTGCTGATCGAGCCGAGCAGCTCCTCGATCGACTTGCTCCCCAGTTCGGGATGTTTTTCGATCGCCGCATTCAGATTGTTGGTGTAAGCGGCATGATGCTTGGTATGGTGGATTTCCATCGTCCGGGCGTCGATGTTCGGTTCCAACGCGTTGTAGGCATAACCAAGATCAGGCAGTTGAAAAGCCATGTTTATATCCTCCTGTATTCTTCGACGTGAAATAGATACACGGACGCCAGACATCTTAACACATTCTGCGGGTGCTGGCGATGAAACTGTCCTTTCGTACAGCGTTCACACAGCCACCTCACCCATCTGTGCAGCGATCAAAATGGACAAATCCAGAACCGGCATCGGCAGTCCCAGTTCCTGCGCCATCGCCGTAATCCGGTGCATGGACACCTGTGCATAGCCTGCATCCAGCAGCCACAGCCGGGCCTCGTGCTCGTCTCGGGCAATGCCCAGAAACGCCCCGGCCTGCCGGCTGAAAAACTGCGATGCCGCCTGATCCGCCCGGCGTTTGCCTTCTTCCAGCGCGATATCGCAGAGGTAAACCCCGCCGGGCAGAAGGTTCTCGCGGATGCGTGCGGCAATCTGTGTAATATTTGCCGGGGCAAAATAGGGATTCAGCCCTTCGGCGATCACGACATGAACCTTCTGCGCGCCGAGGACATCGCCCAATGCCTGCGCGCCCAGGTCGGCCCCTATCCACGACAGGTTGGCGGGAATCGTGATCAGACTGCTGCGCTGGAGCCGCTTCTGTTTCTCGGCGATCACATCCGGCAGGTCGATCTCGATAAACTGCACACGCGGCAGAGCGTGAGCGAGCAGCAGGCCCCGCGCTGAAAAACCCGCGCCGATCTCGACGATTGTGACCGCATCCGCATCCGCTGGAATCGCTCGACGGACCAGCTCGGTCATCGCACCGGCGCGCGTCACAATATGATTGAGCATCCACTTCTCGCGGACCATCCGCATCACGATCGAGGCGATCAGGTGACTGCTGCGGCGCGTCAGTGCCCGGTTCTGCGGCGATGGGTCCAGTTCGGCCCGCAGCCCCGCGATCAACTCCGCACTGCGCTGACCAGCAGTCCGTCCTAATCCCAGGGCGTCGGGTGTCGCTCGTGCGGTCGGATACAGGTCATTCTGATTTTTTAATGACATGAACGCATGCTCCTCAAAAAAACATCTAAACCGCATCTCAATGAATCGAATGGCTGAAGACCCTGTCAGGTTCGTGCGTCAGGTCTGCAATGGACCTTTGACCCGCCTGACATCCGGTGTTAGCATGAACGGAGTCTGCAAAGTTTAACTTGTATGTCGGAAACTCAAACTCAGATTATTACTCATACCCCATGGCAAACCTACGCGGTACTGGCCGGTGGTCTGGCTGCTGTGTCGCTGGCCGCGGTCTTTATCCGGCTGGCCCAGGACGAAGGTATTTCGTCGCTGGTCATTGCCGCAGCCCGGCTGACGATTGCTACATTGATTTTGACTCCCTTCACCCTGCGGTGCTATCGGACTCACCTGCGCAGCCTGGAACGCCGTGACCTGCTGCTGATCGGCATCTCCGGTTTATTTCTGGCGCTGCATTTTATCCTGTGGATTACCTCCCTGGAACTGAC
>JAIOHO010000833.1 GCA_019912905.1 Anaerolineae bacterium | reverse complement strand
AGATGGATGTCACCCTCCGGGACAACCTGTACTGGAGCGATGGTGTTCAGTTTACCGCCGATGACCTGATCTTCTCGGTCGAGACAGTTCAGGCCCATCCGGAAATGCCGGGCAGCGGCGGCTTGTCAGCCCAGCTGCCTCAGTACCTGGACTCGATGGAGAAGACGGGCGACTTCGCAGTGAAGTTCACCCTCAAAGAGACCAATCCGCGTTTCCACACCATCTTCGAGGCCCGCTGGAATGGCCTGTACATGATGCCGAAGCACATCTGGGAAACGGTGGAAGACCCGGTCACATTCCGTTTCGAGAATCCGGTCGTGTTGGGCGCTTACCTGCCGACTCAGTTCGATCCGAACGGCTACTGGGAACTGTTCGAGCGCCGCGAGGACTGGGACCGGACCCCGGCGGGGATCATCACCGGCAACCCCGGGCCGAAGTATGTGCTGCTGATCTTCTACGGCGACAGCACCAAAAAAGCCATCGCCATGTCACGTGGTGAGCTGGATGTCTACTTCGATGTGGACTATGAAGCCTTCGAGACCACACTGGATACAACCCCGACGGCGCGTTCCTGGTACACCGAGTTCCCGTGGGCGTACCCGAACGAGGTTGACACCCGTCACCTGACCTTCAATTTCGACTCGGATCCGCTCTATCAGAACAAGGATGTTCGCTGGGCACTGGCCCTGGCGCTGAACATCGTCGATTTGCAGACTGAATACATTGGCGGCGTCGCCAAAGTGACCGTCATGCCGGTTCCGCCCACGCAGCTGATGTCGAAGCTGTATCACGAACCGATGCAGGAATGGCTGAACAACCTGGAAATCGAAATCGAACCGGGTGAGATGTACAAGCCTTACGACCCGACTGTTCCTGAGCAGATCGCGGCCTGGGCCGAGGCGCAGGGATACACCGTGCCGGGTGAACCGGTCGATGTGTTTGGTTGGGGCTGGTGGAAGTATGCACCGGATGTGGCCGAACGCCTGCTGATCAAGAATGGCTTCAGCCGTGATGGCAATGGCAAGTGGCTGCGCCCTGATGGCGAACCGTGGACGATTGACCTCATGTCACCGCCCGATGAAAACGACGCCTTCCGGATGGGGACCGCTGCTGCCGATATGTGGAGCGACTTCGGGATCGACATCAACCTCCAGGGTCTGGAACGCAGCGTGTGGGACCAGAATCATGTGGTTGGTCAGTTCCAGATGAGTACGCCGTGGCATGTGTTCGTGCTGCCTTCGGGCGATGTCTGGCCGCAGCTGCGCAGCTGGGACCCCAAGTACTACGTGCCCAGTGGCGAAGACTACCGCAGCCTGGGCGGCGGTAACGAAGAGCGTATCAATGATCCCAAGATCGGCGAATACCTCGATGCGATGGCCCAGCTCAACCCGGACAGCGAAGAGAACTACGCGCTGAACCGCGAGTTCCTGGAGTACTGGGTGGAGAACATGTACTTCATCAGTGTCATCGGCTTCAAGAAGTTCGTGACCTGGGATGAACGCTACTGGACCGGCTTCCCGACCTCCGAGAATCCGAACTACATGCCGTTGTACTGGTTCCAGGGCGGCAAGTTTGCCTTTGCCGACCTTGAGCCGACACAGTAATCGTTTCTGAATTGTCAAGCCGGTGAGGATACCGCAAGGTGTCTTCATCGGTCCCTGAGCGCAGGTCTATGCCGGTCAGGGATACCCCGCCGCTGGAGAGGTTCAGCCAACGGGCAGGGGGACTGACCGGCCTTGCTTCATTCGATCTACAGTTGGTTTGCGAATAAGATAAGGTCTTTACCGTGACCCTCTTAAAAGAATTTATTCTCCCCCGGCTGCTGCAATGGGCGATGGTCATTTTCGTCGGTGTGACGATCACCTTTCTGATCCCCAGACTGTCGCCGGTGAACCCGATTGACCAGGCGCTTGGCCGCCTGACCGCGTTTCAGAATGTCGAACCCGAGGGGGTGCTGGCGCTCCGGGCCACGCTCGAAGACCTGTACGGCCTCGGTGGATCTTTCTTCGACCAGTATATTGCCTTCTGGCAGCGGGTGATTCGCGGCGATCTGGGACCGTCATTCAGCGCATTTCCTCGACCCGTCAACGAGTTGATTGGGGCGGGTCTTCCCTGGACGATTGGCCTGCTGGGTAGCGCGGTGGTGCTCTCCTGGGTGCTGGGGGTGGTGCTCGGCTCGCTGGCCGGGTATTTCCCGCACCGGCTCTGGTCGCAGGTGCTCGACAAGGTGCTGATCGTGGTGTACCCCATACCCTATTACATCCTGGCGTTTGTCCTGTTGATGGCGTTTACCTACTACCTGCCGATATTCCCGCTGGTGGGCGGGGCCAAGGGCACGCCGGGTCTCAACTGGGACTATATCAGCAGTGTGCTGATTCACAGCTTCCTGCCGGCGGTATCGATCATTGTGGGCGCGACGGCGTTCCGGTTCATTATGTCGAAGGCGCTGGCTTCGACGGAAACGTCCAGTGACTATGTGACCTATGCCGAGATGGCGGCAGTGCCCAAACGCAAGGTGCTGTTCTTCTACGTCACGCGGAACACGATGCTGCCGCAGATTACCGACCTGGCGCTGTCGCTGGGGGCAATCTTTGAAGGCGCGCTGATTACCGAAGTCGTGTTCGCGTATCCGGGTGTGGGTTCCGTGCTGTATAACAGCATCATCTCCGCAGACTACAACGTGATCATGGGAATCACGCTGCTGTCTATCGTCGGCATCGCCACTGCGTCACTGATTGTCGATCTCAGCTACCCGCTGTTCGACCCACGCGTGCGCTTCCGGTAAGGGATTCTGAAAGATCATTCATCATGACTACTGTTAGGGACCTTTTTCGCTTCAGCCCATCCTTCCGCTACGGCGCAGCGATTCTGATCGTGGTGGCGGTGCTGGTGATCCTGTCGTTTGTGTCGCCCTATGCGCCGGACAAACGTCGCGCGGTGCCCCGCAACGAGCCGCCGTCGGCTGAGTACATTATGGGCACCACCTCGACCGGGCAGGATGTGTTCTGGATGCTGACGTTTGCCATCCGCAACACCCTGATCGTGGCGGGAGTTGCCGTGCTGATCGGGCGCAGCATCGGGGTGATGCTGGGGATGATTTCGGGTTATCTGGGCGGGACGGTGGATCGCGTCCTGTCGTCGATTGTGGACAGCGTCATCGTCATTCCCCGTTTACCGTTGGTCATCCTGATTGCGTCTATTCTGCGTGGGGAAATGACCATCCTGACGCTGGCGATCCTGATCGGCATCCTCGACTGGGCCTATCCATCCAAGCGGTACCGTGCCCAGATTCTGACCCTGCGCGAGCGGGAATTCACCCAGACGGCGGTGTTCGCCGGGATGAACACGATCAAGGTTGTGGTGCAGGAGCACCTTCCGTTCCTGATTCCCTTCCTGCTGGCCGATGTTGTCAGCGGATTCCTGTTTGCGATTGGCTTTGAAGTCACGCTGTCGGTGCTGGGTCTGAGCGACCTGGGTTCGCAGAGCATCGGCACGATGATTTACTGGGGCAATTATTACCAGGCCCTGCTGACCAACCGAACCTGGGTGTTGGCCGCACCGATCGCCTCCTCGGTGATTATCGTGGTGGGCTTCTACCTGATTTCGACCAGTCTGAGCACGTATCTTGACCCACGCACGCGGCTCAGTCGTATGCAGGTGAAGGGATAGAGATGACCACGATTATCGAAGCCAAAAATCTGAAAGCGTACTATATCACCCAGGCCTACGGCGTCGAGCGGACCGTTCAGGCGGTGGACAATATTTCGCTGGAGATTCAGGAAGGGGAGGTTTTCGGCATCGCCGGGGAATCCGGCTGTGGAAAATCGACGCTGCTCAAGGTGCTGCTGGGCGCTTTCGAACCGCCGCTGACGGTGGTCGATGGCACGGTGGAGTATCATTTCGACAGTGAGCGCATCAACGCCCTGGCACTGACCGATCAGAATCTGCGCGACATCCGCTGGAGTAAAGTATCGTACATTCCTCAGGGGTCGATGCACGTCCTGAACCCGGTACGCCGCATCCGCGATTCGTTTTATGACTTCATCACCACCCACCAGCAGGTGGGCAGGCGTGAATCCCTGGAGATCACCCGCAAATATCTGGCTGACCTGGGTTTACCCGAGTCGGTGCTGGCGGCCTATCCGCACCAGCTTTCCGGTGGGATGCGGCAGCGGGTGACGATTGCGCTGGCGACGATCCTGTGGCCCAAGTTGATTTTTGCCGACGAGCCGACCACCGCGCTGGATGTGGTGGTGCAGCGCGGGGTGATTCAACTTCTCAAGGAAGTGCAGCAGCGCGAAGGCAGCACCCTGGTGCTGATTACGCACGACATGGGCGTCCACGCGAACCTGGCCGACCGCATCGCCGTGCTGTATGCCGGGAAGATTGTTGAGGAGGCGGACACACGGACAATTCTCAAGAATCCGCGCCATCCTTATACGCAGTACCTGATTAAGTCGCTGCCCCACCTGGATGAACGGGCCGAGCGCGTAAGTATCCCGGGACGGCCTCCAGCCCTGGATAACCCGCCCACAGGCTGCCGCTTCCACCCCCGCTGCCCACTTGCCATCGACAAATGCCGGACCATCGACCCTGATCTTATCACGGTTCGGCCCGGCCACCGGGCAGCCTGCCACCTGGTTACGGAGGAGGTGATTCATGCAACCACAGCCTGACACACCGCTGCTGCAAGTCCAAGATTTAACCAAGATCTTCAGCATCCGGCAGGGGTTTTCCTCGAAACAATTCCATGCGGTCGATCAGGCTTCGCTGGTGCTGGAAACCAAAACCCCGGAAATCTTTACCATTGCCGGGGAAAGTGGCAGCGGCAAAACCACGCTGGCCCGGATGATTCTGGGCATGGATGACCCGAGCAGGGGGACGCTGCGCTATAAGGGCCGCGATGTGGCTGCCCTGACCCGCAAAGAAAAGCGGTCCTGGTTTTTGAAACAGGTGCAACCGGTCTTTCAGGACCCATTTGCGACCTTCAGCCCGCTCAAGCGCATCGACCATTATCTGTACGAAACAGTCTACAACTATCAGATGGCGAGCCGGGCCAACGCCGACGCCTACATCAATGACGTGCTGACGTCGGTCGGGCTGACTCTCCACGAGGTCAAGGGCCGCTTCCCGAACGAGCTTTCCGGTGGGCAGGCGCAGCGCGTGTCGATCGCGCGGGCACTGATCACGCAGCCTTCGCTGATCGTGGCCGACGAGCCGGTGTCGATGCTGGACGCTTCGCTGCGGATGTCGATCGTGAACATGTTCCGCAAGCTCAAGGAAGACCAGAAGGTCAATATCCTGTATATCACCCATGATCTGGCGACGGCGTTTTATTCGGCGGACCGGATCGCGATTATGCTGCGCGGCTGGATTGTGGAAATGGGGCCGGTCGAGAAGGTACTTGGCGAACCGCTGCACCCCTATACGAAGAACCTCAAAAATTCGGTGCCGGAAGCAGACCCCGATAAGGTCTGGACGGAAAAGATCAACCTGGCCGATATGGAAACGGTGGAGTATACGCGCAGCGGCTGCAAATTTGCAGGACGCTGTCCGGCGGTGATGGACATCTGCCGCAAGAAAGTGCCGCCGAATATCGACCATGAAGGCCGTATGGTCAAGTGCTTTCTGTACGGCGACGAAGCGCCGACTCCCGCGACCTGACCGGGATAGGAATGCCTTTATAAAGCCCTGCCGCATGTTCCAGGCTGAACGGTGGCGGGGCTTTTTGGAACCCGCTCTCATCTTTTCAGCAACCCACATCAAGCGCTCATGATCCAGCCGATAGAGCGATTTTGCGCTCTGAGCGTTCGATCATGCCCGCCGCAAGGCGTCCCTCCACTGGTCCCAGGGCATCTGAGAACCTGACACTTTTGTAGAGGATATACAAGCTGCTCATGGAATGCGCTAAGGTTAAAGCTGACTGAAGCAAACCCAGAGGGCAAAACCATGA
>JAIOHO010000832.1 GCA_019912905.1 Anaerolineae bacterium | reverse complement strand
GCGGATGTAGGGCACGTAGGCCACACGGTCACCGTAGACCTTGCGGGCTTCTTCTTCGGCGTGCTCGACGCACATCAGGCTGATGACGGCGTCCGGGTGGGTGTGATCGACATGCTTGTGCGGCACGAAGGCGTGCAGCAGGGTTTCGATACTCTGGCGCGGGCGGCCCGGCTCGAACCAGGTGCGTTCGAGATAGGCGACCATGTCTTCATCTGTCATCGACTCGCGCGCATACAACGGCTCGATCTCGTCCATTCGGAGCAGTGCGAATTGGCGCTCCTGGATGGTGGCGACATCCGAGCCGGAGGCTTTCACCGCCAGCACTTCGACCTCGCGCCCGAGATGATCCGTCAGCAGCAGTTTGGTACTGGTGTTGCCGCCGTAGATGTTGACGACGGCGCGGTCCTGACCCAGGAGGTTGCTGCGATAGACCAGCCCTTCCAGGTCCGGCAGCTTGGCGGCATCCTGATCGTTCCACAAATTTTGAGGCATGAGCGCGTCCTTTAAGAAGTCTTGTGATTGTCTGGGGGATATTCCGCTTCGCTGTGAATATCCTGAAAAGGGGTGCTGCGCGCACCCCCGATGGTTACTGAATGGTCAGCGTAACCGATGCCGGGTCCAGGCGCGGCGTGACCGCCCGCACGGTGACGGTGCCCGGTTTGTGTCCCGCTTTGATATACAGCGCCGCCTGGCCGCCGATGAGGGCGAACGGATTCGCGCCGATCAACTGTGCCGGGCCGTCGATCTCGAATGACACCACCTGATCGGTAAACGGCAGCCGGTTGCCGTAGCGGTCTGTAATCCTGAAGACCAGCCGGGTCATATCGGCTCCATCCGCGTGGAGGGTGTCGTCATCCGCCCTGAGTTCCAATCGGGCAGGCAGCGACCGGTGATCGAACAGTTGCTCGGCGACCTGCTTGCCGTCGATGAAACCCACCAGGCGCATGTCCACATAATCGTGGCTGCCCCACTTCATCTCGATTCCGGTAATCACAAACGGCGCGTGAGGCAGGTTGGGGAACTGCTCACGGTCCGGCGTGAATTTCCCCTTAAACGCCGTGCCCTGGTAGACCTCGATCTCGTCGCAGTTGCTGAAGATCACCAGCGGGTCGATGCCGCCGACGCTGCGTTCGCCACGGGCGTACAACGTGGCCGCGCGCAGGACGACGTGATGGCTGGGGTCGATCTGGCTTTCGTAGAAATAGCCGGCGTATTTGGGCAGGCGGAAGATGTCCATGACACCGTGATAGCAGATGCGGTCGCCGCTGCCGAATTCCTTGTGGGTGTTGTAATCGAAGGCGCACCAGCCGATCGCGCCGCTGACCCGCTCCATGCCCATCTGTTTGTCCTGAATGCGGGCATGGCGCAGGGCGTGTTCGACCATGCGCTCTTCCTGATCGAAACTCTTGGTGGGGAACATGTGGCCGTTGAACTCGGTGACCATGTGTGGCGTCTGCACCGGTTCCTGCACGTCGTTGGAGAAGTCGTTGAAGGTGTAAACATCCTCCAGAAATTCGCTGTGCTGCCAGAAACGCACGCCGCCGGTCTGCCGCGTGGGATCGAGTTGATGCGCCAGTGCGTTGGTGCGGGTGTAGAAGGCGGTGTTGTCCAGCGATTCGTTGATGCGCACGCCCCACAGCACGATCGAGGGGTGATTGCGGTCACGGGTGATCATGGCTTCCACGTCGCGCAGGCTGATGCCCTGCCAGTCCTCGTCGCCGATGAACTGCCAGCCGGGGATCTCCTCGAAGACCAGCAGGCCGATTTCGTCACAGCGGCGCAGAAAGTGCGGCGACTGCGGATAATGCGAGGTACGGACGATGTTGCAGCCCAGTTCGTACTTGATGATGTCGGCGTCTTTCTCCTGCAAGCGCTTGGGGGCCGCCGCGCCGATGGAGGGATAGGTCTGGTGATGGTTGAGGCCGATCAGCTTGATCTTCTCGCCGTTGAGGTAGAAGCCATCATCGCGGAACTGCGCCTCGCGGAAGCCAAAACGGGTATAGACCGAATCACTGTGTTTCCCCAGGTTGGAGGCAGGGTCATTGCGCTGCCGGTCCTTGAATACCTCAATGGTGACCCCATAGAGATTGGGCGTATCCAGTGACCATAGACGTAGTGATGCATCCGCCAGTTCTGAAACGTCGTGATTGATGTTGGGCGACCAGCTATCCAGGTTGAGCAGCGTACCTGAATCGATGATGATCGTGATTCGCGTTTCCTCACTGGCAGGAATCGTCACCGGGCCATAATCGACATCCAGCTTGGCCTGATAGCGGGCGGACTGGCAGTGTTCCAAAGCGGCCCAAATATCAATCAATTGCGGCGTATCGGCCTGATTTCTGAGGGTGACATCAATTTCCAGACCAGGGGTTGTCAGCACGGTTTTGGGACGCACGAACACATCCGCAATATGCACTGGCTCGACGTAGCGCAGATGCACGTCGCGGTAGATGCCGCCGAAGGTCAGGTAATCGACCACGCCGCCGTAGGGGGGAATGTCCGGGCGCTCGGTGGAATCCAGCCGAACGGTGAGCAGGTTGTCGCCGTCTTCGTTGAGATAGTCGGTCAGATCGAACGAGAAAGGTGTAAAACCCCCTTCGTGATCGCCGAGCACATGCCCGTTGAGCGACACGGTGCAGGCGATCATCGCGCCGTCGAAATCGACATAGACGCGGCGGTCAGTGCGCGGTTCCGGCAGGCGGAAGTGTTTGCGGTAGGTGCTGATAAACTGGTATTCGGCGTTGTCGAAATTGTGGTAGGGCAGGACGATGTTGGTATGTGGCAGCGTAATCGCTTCGAAGTCGCTGTCGGGGCGCTTCGCGGCGGCGTCTTCAGGGAGATAAAGCCAATCTTGGTTAAAGTTCAGGACGCTTCTCACAGATAAAATCCTTTTTCCAGGCGGCAGATCAGAACGAAGCCGATTATAACATGTGGCCCACACCCGGTAAGCGAGAATGGTCATGCCGGGAGGGTGATAGGCGTGTGTTGTGGGATCGGCGGTGGTGGCTTAGAATGGTCGCTGCATCAATCTACGGCAGGGGATTGGTTTTCGCCCCCCAAATGGAAGTCAGTGAGAAAACTTTATGTCCGATACACTCCGATTCGGGTTAATTGGCTGTGGGCGGATTGCGCCGCATCATGCCCACGCGATTCAAACGCTGCCCGGCGCTGAACTGGCGGCGGTGGTCGATATTGTCGAGGATCGCGCCTATCGCTTTGCCGATGAATACGGCGCGGAACCGTATTTTGAATACAAGGCGATGCTGGAACGCGACGACATCGACGTGGTCTGCATCTGCACGCCGTCCGGCCTGCACGCGCAGATGGCAATCGACGCAGCTCAGGCGGGCAAACACATCATGGTCGAAAAACCGATGGCGCTGTCGCTGGCCGATGCCGATGCCATGATCGCCGCAGCCCGCGCGAATGACGTGCGGTTGTGTGTCGCCTTCCAGAATCGTTTCAACCCGCCTATTCAGGACTTACGTGCAGCGGCGCAGACCGGGCGACTGGGGAAACTGCTGTTGGGCAATGCGACCGTGCGCTGGTATCGCGCCCAGGAGTATTACGAAGACGGCTGGCACGGCACCTGGGCGATGGACGGCGGCGCGCTGATGAACCAATCGATTCACCACGTCGATGCGCTGGTGTGGCTGATGGGGGAGCCGGTCGAAAGTGTCTTCGCCTACAGCGCGACCCTGGCTCATCGCATGGAAGCGGAGGACACCGTCGTGGCGGCGCTGCGTTTTGCCAGCGGCGCGCTGGCGTCCATCGAAGCTTCGACCATCACCTATCCAACCGACCTCGAAGGGTCGATCACCCTGCTGGGCGAACACGGCTCGGTCAAGATCGGTGGGGTGGCGCTCAACCGCAAGGATATGTGGAAGCTCGATGGCGAACTGGAACACGAATCCGAAATTTTGAATGAGAATCGGCCTGACCCCCTCAGTGTCTACGGTACCAGTCACCCGCATGTCTTCGCGGACATGGCCGCCGCCATCCGTGAAAAGCGCGATCCGTTCATTACCGGGGAGGAAGGCCGCCGCGCGCTGCAAGTGGTGCTGGGCGTCTATGAATCGGCGCGGACGGGTCAGCCGGTGCTGCTGAACCCGCGCAGTTAGGATACGATGCCGAGTATGGCGTGGATCAGGCGCTTGCCGCTGTTCTGGCTGCTGCTGGGAGTGCTGAGTCTGTTGGGGACGGGTCTGATCCTGACGCTTACGAGGCAGGGGATTGCCACCTGGTCCGACAGCGGTCAGTACTTCACGGCGGCGCGCACCCTGCTGGCAGGCGATGGGCTGCGCACGTGCAGCGGGGGTTATCTGACCTTGTGGCCGCCCCTGTTCCCAATTCTGATTGCTGCTCTGCAAGCCGTCGGCCTGACCAATCTCGAAGCCGCGCGGGTCATCAACGCCGTCGCATTCGGCCTGATTATCTTCGCGGCGGGTGCGCTCTATCGCCGCAGCCTGAAGCTGCCTGTGCTGGCGCTGTTGGGTGCCGGGGCGGTGCTGCTGTCGTGGCCGCAGGTGCTGTGGGCCATTCATGCGCTGTCCGAAACCGTGTTCACGCTGCTGCTGGTGGTGTTCGTCTGGCTGCTTCGGCGTTTTCGCTTCGCTGCCATTCTTGCTGTGGGTCGTTCGCAACCTGCTGGTCAGCGGAACGGCCACCGGGTCGCGCTTGCCCTGGACCCTCGCTACGCTTTCCAATAATCTCGACCTGTTTTTCCACGCCTGGCTGGATTGGCTGGCTCCATCCCGAATCGGCAGCAAAATGACGCTGACTGGTTCGCCGCTGGTCGACGTGCTGCTCCTCATCGGCGTAGTTTGCGGACTGCTCATCCTCTATACCCGCAGCGCTGCCAGTCAGGGCAGCCGAACTCGATTGCGCCTCGGCCTGCTGCTGGTGCTGCTATTTGCCATCTATACAGCGGTCGTGCAGTTCAGCGCGTCGCTGGTGAACTTCAGCAATGATGCCGGTCGGGTGGCTGCGCCGTTGGTTCCACTGGTGATTCTGTTGATTCTGCTGGGCCTGGAAAGCGGGTCATTGTGGCTCGACGCGCACCTGCCGCGTCGGATTGGGTCTCTCCTCCTGGTTGCGCTGGCCGCCGCCTGGCTGATTTTCCCTGCCCAGAAGATTTTCCACGAGTTCGGGATTCTGACTTCAAGCGATGGCTGGCTGGGTTTTTCCAGTCAGGCTGTGCGGACTTCGCCGCTGGTCGCCTGGGAGCAGCCAGATCAGATGGTAGACCCCCTGTATACCAACCTGGATGATCCCATCTGCATCAATCGGGGACGGTTCATCCAGACTATTTCGGCGGTCGATCCCCAACTGGCCGAGCAGCAGCTGCTGGACTCCGATGTGGAGACGCTCACCTTAATTATCTTTGCCGCCGATGGCCGCCGCCGCATGAGCTATTCGATTGACTCGTTTGCCGACCAGTTCGAGATTGAACCGCTGGTGACTCTGGAGGACGAAACCGGCATCTACCGGCTTACCCGACGAGGGTGATCTCTGCCTGGGCCAGGCGCTCCTGAACCAATGCCAGCAAACGCGGACGCATCTCGGCGGCCTTGCCGAAGCGGGCGCGGGTCAGCAAGGTGAGTTCGGCGGTTCCGCCAATCGTGCCCGACTCGCTGATCACCTGCCAGGGTTCCAGCAGGTTGGGCAGCAGGGTCACAGCCTCATCTCCGAGACTTTCCAGCAGTTCGATCGCCCTGCTCAGATCATTGGCCGCGATCTTGAGCATAATGTTGGCGGTCGAAAACCGGCCCCGGCTGAAGTTACGAATCATGCGAATCTCGCCGTTGGGGATGGTATACAGTTCACCGCTGGGCGCTCTCAGCAGCGTGGTGCGCAGATTGATCTTTTCGACCACGCCTTCGGTGCCGAGGATTTCGACCTTTTCACCGACATCGAACGTGTCCTCAAAAATGAAGCCGATGCCCGTCAGAAAATCGCTGATGAGCGGGCGCGCCCCCAGACCGAACGCGGCGCTGAACAAACCGATCATCCAGACCAGGGTCGTCGTGTCGATAAATAATCCGAGAATCAGGATGGCGGCAATCACAAATACGAGAAAGCTCAGTGCGCTGGCAAACAGGTCGGCCAGTGTGCGCTGCCGTTCCTCGCTGGGGCGCAGCTTCTGTGGGGCGTAACCCGCCAGACCGATGGTGTGCCGCACGATGCGTGGGGATGACCGGTGGATGATCCACGCGATCAGCAGAATCAGGCCGATGGGGAGAATGAACTGCTGGGTGATGCCTTCAATCGAAATCATCGGGTCATCCTCAATTCCGGGTTTGTTCCCTCCATCATACGGGACGGCGCGGTGTGCATCAAGCGATGCTGCGTGGTAGAATCGCCGCATAATCTGGCACCACGAGGACGCTCCCATGACTGAAACCAAAACCCGTTACCTGTCCGACCAGCTTGACGAGCTGAAAGCACAGGGTTTATTCAATACGATTCGCACCATTGAAAGCCCGATGGATGGACATATCCGGGTGGATGGCCGCGATGTCCTGAATTTCTGTGCCAACAATTACCTGGGCCTCGCCAATCATCCGCGCCTGCGGGAAGCCGCTAAACGCGCGATTGACGAATATGGCATCGGGCCGGGGGCGGTGCGCACCATCGCCGGGACGATGAGCCTGCACACGCAGTTGGAAGACCGGCTGGCCCATTTCAAGGGTGCGGAGGCGGTGATCACCTTTCAGAGCGGCTTTACCGCCAACGTGGGCACCATTCCGGCGTTGGTCGGGCGCGGGGATGTCATCTTCTCGGACCAGTTGAATCACGCCAGCATCATTGACGGCTGCCGTCTCAGCCGGGCGCAGATTGTATCTTACGAACACAATAACGTCGATGACCTGCGCAAAAAAATCGCCGAGACGACGGAATA
>JAIOHO010000831.1 GCA_019912905.1 Anaerolineae bacterium | reverse complement strand
CTGAATGTTGGTGCCGCTGCCGATGACCAGCGCTTCGCTGTCACCGCGCAGCACGGCGTTAAACCAGACACTCGCATTTTCATGCAGCGTCACGTCGCCGATGACGACGGCCCCGGACGCGATAAACACAGAAGGGTGAATCTGATCTGGGCGGGGCTGCGTATGAAATCTCATGCTTTGACCGTCGCGGATTCAATCGGCGTTTTGGTGCGGTCGCGCTGCGGCCCGCCCACAATGCTGATCACCGTCTGGCCGGGCAGCGGGTCCAGGCGCATATCGGTGGTAAACACCTCGACACGACCATCGCGGCTGACCAGAAACATGGGAATCGCGGTGTTACTGTACTGCGCTTTGAAGTCAGCATACTTAAACTTCTCCGTCAGCGGCGTGATGCGGATGTCCGCGCCTTCGGCAAACAACTGGTTCATGCGGGTAAAACTGACCGCTTCATCAAAAACATAGCGCCCGTGAAGTTCCAGCGACAGGTCATTTCGCCCGGAATTATTGGTGCTGCGGGGCGATAACTGATAGGTTTCCGCGCTGCCAAAAACCTCGGCAAAATGGATGTCTGCCAGGGCGTTGACCTCGTCGTTGGAGGTCATCGCCAGGACGCGCCCGATGCCGTTCAGGTCGAGATTGTCGAGGATGTCTTCCGACAGGATGCTGCCGAAATGCACGGGCAGCCCCTGTATCCGAGCCTCCTGAAAATTGGCATAGTTGCTGTCGATTAACAGCACCCGGCAGCCCGCAGTCTGCAAGGCTTCCCCGATGCGGCGTGCCCATGTATGCGCCCCCACCAGCAAAAAGCCCTGGGGTTCTGCCTGCGAAATGCCCAACCACCGCGCCAGTGGGACGGCGCACAGGCTGTAGATCGAGACGGTCCCGATGATGACGAAGAATGTCGCTGGGGCCAGGATGCGTGCCTGAGGAATATTGCGGTGGATCAGTTCGAGGGCAAACACCGTTGAAACGGCGGCGGCGACAATGCCTCGCGGAGCCAGCGCCGCGACAAAGACCCGCTCCCGCCAGTTGAGTTCCGAGCCGAGGGTGGCTACAAGCACCGACAGCGGCCTGGCGATCAGAATCACCGCCGCCAGGAAAAAGATGCTCCCCAGGCCAAGCTGGTCGAAGCTGCTCAGTTGCAAGCGCGCCCCCAGGATGATAAACACACTCGACAGCAGCAGCATGACCAGATCTTCTTTGAAGTGGACGATCTTCTTGACGTTGATGCTGCGCTGGTTCGCCAGCAGAATGCCCATGACCGTCACCGACAGCAGCCCGGCTTCCTCCTGGATAGCGTTGGCCGCCACAAACGATATGATGACGATCATCAGCGAAACCGGATTCTGAAGCGTGTCGGGAATCCAGAAGCGCCGCAGGGGTATGTAGAGTATGCCTGCGCCAATCACGCCGATGGCGGTGCCTGCCAGCATCGCTTTGACGATGCCGATGATAATCGTCACTGCCGATGCCTCGACGGTTTCCCCGGTCAGAATCGCCTCGAACACCAGGACCGCCAGCGTCGCGCCGACCGGGTCGATGAGGATGCCCTCCCAGCGCAGGATGCGGGAGAGCGACTCCCTGGCGCGCAGCGTCTTGAGCAGTGGCAACACCACCGTGGGGCCGGTGACCACCAGCAGGGCACCGAGCACGCTGGCCATGCCCCAGGTCAGCCCCAGCAGCC
>JAIOHO010000830.1 GCA_019912905.1 Anaerolineae bacterium | reverse complement strand
GATCAGCACCAGCGCCAGCACCAGGCCAATTGGGAGCGCCAGCAAACCAGCGGTTGTGCCCATCAGCCCGGTCTGGATCAGCGTGAAATTCCACAACTGGCGCGGGGTCATGCCGGTCGCGCGCATCACGCCGTACTCGCGCGTGTGCTCCAGTTGCAGGGCCATCAGCGCGCTCAGGATGCCGATAAACGCGACGACCGTCGCCAGCAGTTGCAGCGCCCCCGTAATGCTGAAAGCACGCTCGAACACGTCGAACACCCCGGCGCGCAGTTCGCGGTTGGCCTGGGCGTTCAGGTCGGTGCCCACCAGCGTCTGCGTTTGCAGCCTGTCGATCACAGCCTGTCCCTCGGCGTCCGGGTCCAGAAACAGCGCAGCGGATGAGATAAACGGGTCGTCGTAATACTGGCGGTAGATAGCGTAGGCCATGGCGACCTCGCCCTGGTCGGTCGAGTAGTCGTAATACACCCCGGCGATGGTAAACGTCTGCGGGCCTTGATCCGTTTCAAGGGTGAGCTGATTGTGCTCCGGCGTGATGGCGCGCCGGAAGGCGAACGGCTCGCTCACCAGGATCTGCCCGGCGTTCATCGCATCCCAGTAATCCGGCGTCGTCACCCAGGTGAACCGGCGCGGGCGGGCGGAAATATCCCCGGACCCGGCATTCAGATTCACGGGCGGCAGGTCTGGGTAATCCGGCGCAGTTACCGTGACCGAGCGCACATATTCGACACGCTGAACCCCGTCCACCTGGCGCAGCGCATCGAGGATAGCCGGATCGACATCGACGGTAGCGCGGTTGGCGGTAATCAACGGCGGGGAGATGTAAATATCCGCGCCCAGGGTCGTATCCAGCCAGTTGGCGACCGTGCTGCGAAAACTGCCGATCATCACGCTGACCCCGACGATCACGCTCACAGCCACGGTCAGCGCGGCCACGGCGACCGAGGTTCGGCTCAGGGAGCGCAGCACGGCACGTGGGGCCATCCGTCCCAGCACGCCGAAGGCAGCATCGGTCAGCGGAGTCGCCAGGCGCATCATCGCCAGCAGGACGACCGGCGTGAACAGTGCCCCGCCCAGCACGAAGGCGAACAGCGCGGTAAAGGCAACCACGATGTCCTGCGTCGGGATTTGCAGCAGCAGGTAACCGAGGCCGTTCAGCACGATTGCGGCCAGCGTCATCACCGGGATCAGGCGCATGGCCCGCTGCTCGACATCGGAGCGGCGCAGGACTCCAGCGGGTGGGGTGCGCGTGGCGTCATACGAGGGAATCAGAGCTGCGGCGACGCTGGCGAACAGGCCGATGAGCGCGCCTTTGACCAGGGTGACCGGCGCAACCGAAACGCTCTGCACGTTGACCGTGTAATACAGGTCGCTGATGGTCTGCGACACCAGCCCGACCGCGCCGCGCCCGAAGATGATCCCTAACCCCAGGCCCAGCACGGTGCCTACCAGCCCCAGCACGAAAGCTTCGCCCAGGATCAGCCCGAAAATCTGGCGGCGGGTAGCTCCCAGCGCGCGCAGCGTGCCGAGCATCGGGCGGCGCTGGATGACGCTGAACGTCACCGTGTTGTAGATCAGGAAGACGCCCACCGTCAGCGCCAGCAGACTCAGCGCCTGGAGGTTCAGCTCGAACGCGGCGGTCATCTGCGCCAGGGTGCTGTTGGCCTCCTGCGCCGAGGTCAGCGTCACGCCGGGCGGGAGCAGCGCCTCGATCTGCGCCGTGTCATAGCCATCGGGCGGGATCAGGTCGATGCGCGTCACGAAGCCGGGACGTCCGATCATCTCCTGCGCGCTGGCGATGTCGGTCAGCAGCAGGTCGTCCAGCGCCTGGGCGCTGACCGAATCGGCGGGCTGGAGCAGGCCGACCACCCGCGCCGTGACCCGCTCGTTGCCGGGCCGCAGCGTGATCGAATCGCCCACGACGATGCCGAAGCGCTCGGCCAGCGGCTGACTCATGAGGATCGTGTCCGGCTGGGCGATGAAGGCCGTCAGTGCTTCAAAGGCGTTTTCGCTCTGTCCGGCCACTTCGATGTCGGTCAGATAGTCGCGGAAGGGCGGCTCGGCGAAGGGTTCCACGCCTAATAAACGCAGCGGCTGATCGCCCAGGTCCACTCCGCGCACGTACTGGCTGACGACCGGCGCGACCGCGCGCAGGCCCAGGTCCACCCGCAGGCGAGTATAGATGTCGGTTGGAACTCCGCTCGGCCCGCCGTTAATCTGGTGCGTCGCGCGTCCGGTGATGCTCTCAGTGCTCAGGTCGAAGGCGCGGCTGGCGGACCCGTTGGCGAGGTCGATGGCGATGACCATCGCCACGCCCAGCGCGACGCCGATGACAAACAACAGGCTCTGGAGGAAACGCCGCGCAATGGTGCGCCGCGCCAGGCGGAATAGGACAACCATACGAACTCCTGTGACGCGCACTTCAGTATTTGACTGGAACAGACAAAGGGGTGGGGTGCTATGCGAGATGGTGCTGCGGTGCAGTCAGGTGTGACGGGTTTTACGCTTCGCTCATTTCCTGACGGTGCGTCTCTTCACCGGTGTAACCGAGGCGTTCCAGCGCCTCCAGCGCAGCGGCGCGAAATTTGGCATCCGGCGAACCGGCCATCATCAGCAGGGGCTTGATGGCGCGGACGTCGCCGAGTTTGCCCAGCGCCTGGGCCGCATTCAGCGGGGTCTGGAGGCCGGGCGCATCCAGCGCTTTGATCAACGGCATCACCGCGCGCGTGTCGCCCAGTTGACCGAGCATCAGAGCGGCGCGACCGCGGACAATCAAATCTTCATTCCGATTCTGGACGGCCATCATGAGGGCAGTGATGGCCTCCGGTCCGCCAGCCATTCCCAACTTCATTACGGCAGTGCGGCGCTTCTCCTTGTTAAAATCGCGGAGTTCGGTCAGGAATTGCTTGATGGCGGCAGGGTCAGACTCTGACATCGGGCTTGCCTCTTTCTAAAGCATCGTTGTTGAAACACCCTCGAATCAAGTCTTTTCTCAATAGCCTGCCCCTATTATAGCACGAGGCTGCTGCAAAGTAATGAGAAGTTGCCCATCATGGATTCGGCAGACCCGGTCCGCCAGGGGAATAATCTCAGGATTATGGGTCGCCATCACCAGCGTCTTGCCCGCCTCACGTGTCAATTGTAACAAAAGATCAAGAACTTTGTGACCTGTCTCTTCGTCTAGGTTGCCGGTCGGCTCATCGGCCAGGACCAGCGCCGGTTCCTGGACCAGCGCCCGCGCGATGGCGATGCGCTGCTGTTCACCGCCGCTGAGTTTATCGGGAAACGCATCCGCACGATCCCCCAGCCCGACCCGCTCCAAGAGTGCCCGCCCGCGCTGTTCGACACCGCGCCGCGAATCGCCTTTGAGTTCCCCCGGCAGCGTGATGTTTTCCAGCACGGTCAGCGTCGGAATCAGGTTGAAGAACTGGAAAATGATGCCAATATGGTCGCGCCGGAACAGCGTCTGCTGGCGTTCATCCAGCGCCGTGAGTTCGGTGCCGTCAATGCAGATGCGCCCGGCTTCCGCCCGGTCGATGCCGCTCATCATATTCAGCAGGGTGCTCTTGCCGCTGCCGCTCTTCCCCAGGATGACGAAGAACTCGCCCGTCTGGATTTCGAGATCGATCGCATCCAGCACGGCCCGCGTTTTGCCGCCCTCCTCGTAGATTTTCGTCAGCCCGTTGATTGCGACAATTGGCCCCATGCAGCCTGAAAGCCCCTCTGTTTGTTCTCGATTTCACATATTTTACCATAACCGGATATACGGATGTATAAAAGTGTTCTGAACATTTCCTGAACAAGGCGTGAGAACAGGGCCGCCGCTCAGAAGGCGATCGTCTCCCGCTGCTCGATCTTCGCTTCATCCAGCACGATCCCCAGCCCCGGTAGATCCGGCAGTTTGACCTCGCCGTTTTCCGGTGTGTAGGACGGGTTATGGAAAAACTGTTTGTTGGGCTGGTGATAAATCAGGAATTCCACCATGGGCACAGCCGCCGGGGACTGCGACCCGGCCACGTGCAGCGCAGGCAGCAGCGAATGTCCGTGCGCAATCAGCGGCACCTCGAACGCCGAGGCCAGAGCCGCGATCTTCACCAGTTCGGTGATCCCCCCGGTCCAGTCGGGGTCGTTTTGCAGATAATCGACTGCCCCGTTCACCAGCAGTTCCTTGGCCTGCCAGCGCGTGTAGATGTGCTCTCCGGTCGCCAGCGGCACGCGTGATGCCTGCCGCAGACGGGCAAACTCGCTGACTCGCTCCGGCGGAAGCGGTTCCTCCATCCAGGTGGGATTCAGCGGTTCGAGCGCCTGCACCATCTGCGTGGCATAGGGCAGCGTCCAGCTCATGTAGGCATCGAACATCAACGGATAATGCGGGCCGACGGCAGCGCGCACCGCCTGGGCCATCGCCAGATTCTTTGCCATTCCTTCGGCACCCTCGCCCGGCCCATAGCGGAAGAACCACTTTTGAGCGGCATAACCCTGAGCCTGGAATCCCTTTGCGGTGGCGGCTGCCGCGTCAGGTTCGATCGAATAACCGAGCATGCTGGCATAGGCCGGGACTGCCGGGCGAGTTGGTCCTCCGAGCAGGCGGTAAACCGGCTGATTCCAGGCTTTGCCTTTCAGGTCCCACAACGCGCAGTCCAGGGCGCTGATGGCCGTCATAAACAGGCCGGAGCGCCCATGCCGGTGGAGGCGCAGCATCAGGTCGAACAGCAGTTCCGTCCCCAGCGCGTCGCGGCCCAGCAGAAAGGGTCGCAGCTGCTGCGCGATGATGAAGGCCTGATCGCGCTCGATGGGGCCGAACAAGCCGCTGACTCCGGCGTCGGTCTGGATTTCGACGTACAGCGCACGGATAAAGCTCGCATCCGGTTTGTTGGGTGGGGCCGGATGCTCGACATGCGGGTAGAGGGCCAGGGGCAGCGCCTGCCGCGTGCGGGATGAGGGTGATTCGCTGCGGGCTGCGCGGACTTCGAACAGGATGATGTCGTCAATTTTCATCAGTCTACATCCAGGATATAACGTGCGGCCTCGCTCAGGCGCGCGGCGGTTTCCGGTCGGATATATTTTTGCTGATCGAGCTGCTGCGGCTGGTCGCGGCGGCAGAAATAGGAGTGCATCGCCCGACGGCGCTGAGCACTGCGGTTGAGGGTGCCGCCGTGCCAGGTATGCGAGTTAAAAAGCACGACCGTCCCGGCAGGAGCCAGCAGCGGAACTTCCTTCGGGTGGGCCGCTCGGGGATCATCCATCACCTCACCCGGCGTTTTACC
>JAIOHO010000829.1 GCA_019912905.1 Anaerolineae bacterium | reverse complement strand
AAATTATCTTATATTTGATTATAGGACCTCACCTACCCTAACAAAAGTGACATTCGTCACCCAGGCGATAGAAAGAAGGCTGATGGGCCCAGATTGTTCGCCTGAAGTCGTACAAAGCCTCCGCCACCACTGATTCCTGCCTCCACTTCCTTCAGGATGCGGGTGCGTTGTAGCGAGTTCCGTTGAGAAAAAGCTATCAGGCGCGTCAAATTTGGATATTGGCTGGGTCATAAGGCAGTGGGGTGCAAATGTAGTGCATCCTGTGGCCGCTCTGCTCGCTTCGATGCGCCTGCCAGCCATCTCCATCCGCTTGCTAACGCTGGATGCCACTCTCGCCTATAACGACTTTCACCGGTTCCCCCACGTCCGATACAACCTCATGGCTCTATCAGATCGGCAACTCTAATGCCACTGCGGGCCACTCCGGTCTGCCCACATTACAGCTACCACAAATTAACTGCATTGTCAGGCCGAGCTTAAATTTTGTCCCCCAGATAGTTTTCCCAATACTGCTGAAGCATCATATACACTCACCGGGGCACGGGTCGAGCCATCCAGCACGCCAATGTAATTCTGGGTCGTTTTGACATCGGCATGACCGAGGTTCTGCCGGATGACTTCGGTGGGGATACCCGCCAGGAACAGGTTGCGGGCATAACTGCGGCGCAGGTCGTGCGGTGTGACAGCTGTCGGCATACCGTTAATCGAGATGGGATAGCGTTTTAACATCCGCTGCACACTGCGGGTGATCATGCGTTTGTTCGTCGTGCGCTGATCCAGCATATCGCCGCGACCGTCAATCATCGCCGTGAATACCAGACCCGCTGCGCGCCCATCCAGCCAGATTTCCCCAATCTGTCGCGCCCAGAGCATATCCCCATACGGCACCATGCGTGCCTTCGCGCCTTTCCCAGATTTCACCCGCAGGGCGGCAACACCGCCGTAAGTCTGGTAGAGGTCATCCACCTCCAACGTGACAATTTCACCCTCGCGCAAACCGGTTGCCAGCAATACAGCAATGATCGCCACGTCGCGCCGCCCGCGCAGGGTCGTCACGTCGGGCTGCAGCATCAGGGCCGCGCCCTGCGCCGGAGTCAGCCGGAGGTGTTTCGTATCTTCTTCATCCTGGACAGTCTGCGCCGTCACTCGCGAGCGTTCCGGGTCAACCGCCCGCGCTAGGCGCAACTCCAGTTCGTCGGCTTTGGCTTTAATCGTCGCAAAATCCTCGTCAGGGAACTGCCGCTCCAGATAGGCCACCAGCGCCTGGCGATGTTCCAGGCTGTCGACGAGCGTCCTGTAGCTGCGGCGGAGGTTGGACAGATGCACCTTCACGCTGGAAGACACGAGGGTTTCCAGTAGATGATCGCGGTAGGTCTCCAGGTCGGGCTGATAGAGCGGTCGCCCGGATTCGATTAGCCAGCGGTTGTAACGCTGGATCTGTGAGACCACGTTTTTGTCTTCGGAATGCGGCGGGAGTCGGCCCTGTTGGATGAAGTTGGGAAGGCTTAAATTGCTGGTCATTCTTAATCCTCTAATTTGTCGCATTTCAGCATTTATACGACAGATTATAGCATGGATTTTGCGATGTTTTTAAGCCTGTTTTGGACAGATTTTTTGGAGGAATAGACTGCTTCAATTCGTGGAATGTTCGTATCTTGTCAGGTGCGTGCGACGGCCTTTTCTGGTGGATGATGATCGGCGTGTCACTAATGGGCAGTTGGAGTTTACTACCCAGCAGCGTAAAATATTCGTCAGTGAACACGACCCGAAGCATAGCTTATGTCCGACAGCCCGACGCTCTCCTTCCAGGGCGGCACCCTGGTCATCACCCATCGACCACAATCCGATCCCCCCGGCGTGCCCTTTCAATGGATCAAAGGCAAATGGCGCTGTGAGGCGTATCACTACCCGGCTATCCGGCATCTCGAGGGGCGTGATGTCGTCCCGCGCTGGCAGCCTCTGGACTGTGTGCTGGATGGCAGTCGCCAGCCGCACGACTACCAGCAGGAAGCGATTGGGGCCTGGGAACAAGCCGGACGACGCGGCAGCATTGTGCTGCCCACCGGGGCAGGCAAGACCTTTGTAGCCATCCAGGCCATTCACCGTGCCAACCGTTCGACACTGGTGGTCGCGCCCACCATCGATCTGCTGCACCAGTGGTACGCGCGGCTGGGCAACGCGCTCAACACTGAGATCGGTGTGTACTACGGCGGCGAGAAAACGGTGCTGCCGGTCACGGTTACGACCTATCATTCTGCTGGCGACCTGATCGCGCTGCATGGCAACGAATTCAAGCTGCTAATCTTCGATGAAGTCCATCACCTGCCCGCGCCGAGTTGGGGCGAAACGGCGCTGATGTCGCCGTCCCCCTTCCGGTTGGGACTGACCGCCACCTATCCCGATGCCGGGGAAATGGGTGATGGACGCTGGCAGATTGACGAGTTGATCGGCCCCATCATCTACCAGAAGCGGGTCAGCGACCTGGTCGGCCAGCGCCTGGCGGAATACCGCACGGAACGGGTACGAGCCGACCTGACAGAGGAAGAGCGCGCACAGTATGAAGCGGATTTTGCCATCTATGCCGGGTTCTTCCGGGCGCGTCGCCTGCGCGAGACCCACGGCGCGGGCTGGTTGCGGGAATTGACCCGCCTGAGCGCTTTCGAGCGTGAGGCGCGGGCGGCGCTGCTGGCGCGTCACCGTATTCTGCGGCTGCTGGCGGGCTGTGAAGGCAAACTGTCGGCACTGGAGAAACTGCTGCGCGAGAATATCCACGAACAGATCCTGGTATTCACCGAGACCAACGACACCGTTTACGAGATTTCCCGCCGCCACCTGATCCCCGCGCTCACCCATGAAACGAAAGCCGCTGAGCGCAAACGGCTGCTGGAAGCCTTCCGCGATGGACACTACCCCGCCATCGTCACATCGAAAGTCCTCAATGAAGGGGTGGACGTGCCGGAAGCCAAGATCGCCATTGTGCTGGGCGGCACATCCAGCGCCCGCGAGTACATCCAGCGGCTGGGGCGGGTGCTGCGCAAGACCGGCAGCCGGGAAGCCGTGTTGTACGAGGTCATTGCCCGTGATACGGTGGACGAAGGCCGCGCCCAACGGCGGCGTCCGAAAGCCGGGACACTCTGAATGCTGACCGGTGACCTGGTGCGCCCACGGCTGATGCGGCGTGGGGATCAGTTGCTCGTTGACACGCTGCCGGTCGAGGACTCTCGATGGCGAGGCACCGCTCACGATCTGATTAACTTGTGGGCGCAGCAGGCCGGACGATCGCGCGATACATGGGACAGCTCCATCGAGCGCCACCTGGGCGACCGGGTGGATTACATCACCGTGCGCGGACTGGCGAAGGTCTTAGCCGATGATGGGCGTTTCGATCCTCCGAAAACAGCCATCGACCCAGAGGTGCTGCGCGAGAAATTGTTCGCGCCGGGTCCGAGCTTTGAGCAGGGCGACCTGTTTCATCCCCAGACCCGTGCCGAGCGCATCACCGCCGCTGCGGTAGAACTGGACATCACCCCGGCAGCGGTGGAAGCCGCGCTCTATGCCGACCGGCCTGGCGCGCAGGTCGTCACCGACAGCGGGCGCAAATGGACACCGGAGGCGCTGCTCACGCGCTACAACCTGGAGCTGCACCGGGGCGTGTTGTACTGGTCGAACTTGATGGAGGTACAGATTTACGACACCTTCAAAGATTTCTGGCGCTATCTGAAGCTGTTCAAGCTGATGTTCGAGGCGCAGGCTATCGAGGGCGGTTATCAGGTGGCACTGGACGGCCCAATTTCCCCCTTTGTCCGTTCCACTACACGCTATGGGCGGCAGTTGGCCGCCTTTCTGCCAGCGCTGCTGTTGTGCCAGCAGTGGCAGATGCGGGCGACGGTGCGTCTGGGCGCCTTCGATGCGGTGTTGACCTACCAGCTCGACCACCGCGCGGCCCTGACTTCTCACTTTGCTCGCAGTGGCGATTTCGACAGCCAGATGGAAGCCGATTTCGCCGCCGAATTCCAGGCGAAACTGGGCGATGAACGGGGCAAGTGGCTGCTGACGCGCGAGGATGAGGTGTTGCTGCTGGGCGACAGTGTCATGATTCCCGACTTTGCCTTCACGAACCAAGAGGACGGACGGCGTGCGCTGGTGGAGATTGTGGGCTTCTGGCACCCGGAATATCTGCGGCGCAAACTGGCGAAAGTCCGCTCCGCCGGGCGGGATGATCTGATCCTGCTGGTGTACGAAGGTGTCAATCTGACGGATGACAAACTCCAAGATGTGCCGGGCGAGGTGCTGTACTTCGCCAGCAAGCCGGTGATCAAACAGGTGATCGCGGCGGTTGAGCGCCGGGCGCGGTAATCCCATACGGGCCTTATCATAAGTTATCTGCGTGCAACAGAACACTGCTGTATTGTTTCACGCCAGCCAATCAAAGTGGTTAAACGAGGCTGATTCAGCCGTCAAATTGCCGGGTCAAGGCGGGAAGATGAAACGGATCGCTCAATTTTGTTTCACTCGATAATAATCGCCATCTATTTGTTGTCCGGCTTCAGGTGCTCAATTTCATACGCCGTTGTAGGTAAAGGCTGCCCAATAGAATGGGTGCGAATAGGGCTTTTCATCGGGCGCGGCGCGCTTCATGATCTCAATGAATGCGTCTGCTGCCTCCAGTTCGCTCATCCGTGGGCGCAAATAGGACTCGTAGTAGTCGCCAATCTCCCTTACTGTCGCATCCCGCAGCCAGAACTGAGCTGCACGGAGTGCCTGTGCTGGTTCCATCGGATTGCTTTCATCGCGAATATCCTTGTACATCCGCTCCATGAGCAGTGCCGTGCTGCGATCTTCCACCGCCCACAGGCTACTGACTACTGCCTGCGCGCCCGCTTGCATGAAACCCGCTGGCAACCCAACGAATTCATCCGGGATGTTGTGGAAATCGACGATACCCGTCTCACAGGCTGAGAGCACCACGAGCCGGGCTGCGTCCGTGTCAAGATGTGCTATGATCTGTGGAAGTGGTAGCGACTCATCATTCCCCAGATACAGTGCTGACGCGAACGCATCACCACCCCAGCCGAAACCACCGTGACACGACAGATGCACAAATGCCTTGCCAGGCACACGCTCCCGCACGGTCCCAACTGACGCATCGCCATCCAGCAGCGCCTCTGTGCCGAATAATGACGCAATGCTTTCCGCTTCGGCGCGGGTATTGGGAAGATCGTTCATGGTCTCATACTTGCTGACGCCGACAACGAGCGCACCTTCGCCCTGCATTGGTTTTCGTTTCGCTGCTGCCAGTGCCGCCATTGACGGCGTGTAGGTGATGATGTAGTCGTTCATGAAGTAACACCTCATGCCTCCAACCTCACGCCAGGCAGCGTGAAGCGGCACAAGATTGGAATCACCCTGTGGCATGAGCAAAACGCGTTGAACACCCAAGGTTTCTAATCGCTCATGAATTTGCCCCACAAACGCCCGCCATAGGCGATGCGTTACATCGTCGATGCCGTAAAACAATCTAGAAGCATCTGCGCCATTGAAGCGATAGTCCATGTAATAGCGCAACCATCCTGGTTCACCATTATATGAACGGGTAATCGCGCTCAAATCATCCAGCGTGAAATCATCCAGCATGAGCACATGCTCCGCTGTGACTTCGCTCACGTCACCTGGCACGATGAAAACCGCGCTGCCTTGAGTCGTGAACAGCGGTGCGACGAGCGCCCCATCTGCCGGGATGTTCGCCAGCAAGTCAGCCAGCCCCAGACCTTCCGGCATGAAATCAGGATACTTTGCCCGCAATTCGTTAATCAAGCTACGCATTTTAGCTCGTGCATCGCGTAGATCATTACTGATGGCACGGTCATCGCGGCGGGCAGGATTATCCTGCGGCAAGCGTGCTTCATACTCCAGCACTTTGATCTGCTCGCGCAGCCCTTGCAGACATGCACGTTCGTCATTGTCTAACAGAACCAGGTTGGCATCACTCAGCGACTGCGCCTCAGCTAACAGCTGTGCCTTGCCCATTTCAAGTTGCACTAGCGCATCGCTGTATTGCTCCAACTGCAGAGCGCTGTAGGCCGCCCGCGTGTACAACTGCCCGGTTTGCTTGATGGCATTTATGCGCCCAGCATCACTGTAAGCGGCAGCAAAGATGTCTAGGCCGACAGCAATTGCATCCAGACAGGTCCAGTAAGCTTCTGCCCAGCGCTTTTCACCGAAAAACAGCAGTACGAGATTTCTAAATCCGTCTCGGTGTTCCATCGGGAACGCCTCACGGGTCCACACCTCAAGGGCCTGTTGATAATAGTAGATTGCCTGCTCAACATTCTCCGCTTCGTCGCCGCGAATGCGGGAATAATGGACAACCCCCAAGTTATTCATGATAGTTGCCCATCTGACGGGCATGTCGGACCGGGTCATCACAATGAGCGTCTGTTGGTAGGCAGCAATCGCCTGCTCGATGTTGTCAGCTCTGTCCCCTCGGATGCGTTCAGCGAAGGCGGCCGCCAGGTTCATCATCGTTTCCGCCCATTCCACACGCATAGTGGATTGCTTCATCACGGTGAGCGCCTGCTGGCAGGCAGCAATCGCCTGCTCGATGTTGTCAGCTCTGTCCCCTCGGATGCGGTTTCGGTAGGCGTTCGCCAGGTTATTCATCGTTTGCGCCCATTTGACAGGCACGTCGGACTGGGTCATCACAGTAAGCGCCTGCTGATAGACGGCAATCGCCTGCTCGATGTTGTCGGCTCTGTCCCCTCGGATGCGGTCAGCGAAGGCGGTTGCCAGGTTCATCATCGTTTCCGCCCATTCAGCAGGCATGGCGGACTGAGTCCTGACGGTCAGCGCCTGCTGGTAGGCAGCAATCGCCCGCTCGATGTTGTCAGCTCTGTCCCCCCGGATACGGTCAACATAGGCGATCGCCAGGTTATTCATCGCC
>JAIOHO010000828.1 GCA_019912905.1 Anaerolineae bacterium | reverse complement strand
GTATAGGGGTTATCCTGGAAATACGGATCTGACGCAAACGAGCTGCGCGTCGGCATCTGGCCGGTATGACCCTCTGTCCAGAGCGGTTTTTGATTCTCTGAGTACCATTTCAGGAACGTTAAGGTGGCATCCGGGTTTTCTGTCTGGGTGTAAACCATCATGTTATTGATCCAGAAAATGGTGCCATAGGTATTGTGAGACGATGCAAGCGGCGACATCAGCCCCACCTGATCCTTGATCTCTGCCATGTCCTCGCGGGTTTCGAGACCCGGCCCTCTCACGAAGGTTGCAGCGGTACTCTGCAAAAAGGCTTTGTCGGCATCCGAGTCCCCGAACCCAGCGCTGCCGGGATGAATTGAGCCATCCTTCACCATATTGGCGAAGAACTGCATGGTTTCGACATTGCGCTCATTCATGACATCCAGTGAGCCATCTTCCGCAAAGAAACCGCCCCCGTTGTTGAACATGAACATGAACAGATTATGGGAACCAAGCACAGTCGCCGCGCTAGGAATGACCATCCCATACTGCTCACCCGATGTTGTCGCCTTGGTTGCAGCGGCAAACTCATCCCAGGTCGTGGGCGAGCTAATACCGGCTGCCTCGTACAAATCTTTGCGGTAGTAGGGAACGCGAATGTCAATGGCCCAGGGCAGGGCGACATGCTGATCCTGGTAAGTCAACCGATCGACCAATCCTGGCAGAAAGTCGTCGGCAGAACCGTCGGCCTTCATATCGGCGACCAGATCATCGAGGGGCATGATCGCGCCGAAATCAAAGAACTGAACTGCCTGGTAACCGGCCCCGGTACTGACATCAGGCGCAGTGCCAGAACCAATTGCAGTGAGGAAGGTCTGATACCAGTTGCTCCAGGGGGTCGATTGATAAGTGACCTTGATTGCGGACTGGGATTCGTTGAACTGATCGACCAGTTTTTGGGCCGTTTCAATGTACTCTGGCGGCCCCCAGACCATATCCCAGAATTCGACTTCGGCCACAGCGGATTGCGCATAGGCTGCCTGTGGCAAGGACGACTGCGCGAAGGTCAGGCCAGCGCCCAGGGCTGCCGCACTCTTAAGAAAGTCTCTTCGTGACAGACTCGACGACTTGTGCTGTTTGATCGACATCTTTCCGATTCTCCTCATAGTTTTTAGGGTTTGCGTTCGAATAAACAAATATTAGGGTTCAGATGGATGGCGCCTCCTTCATTCGATAAGAGCTTTTGATTCAGGTTGACCCTCGAACGACGAGTTGGTGTTGCACCGTTACGTGCACAGGCTCCAGGATCTTGTCTTTGCCAAAGGTGCGCAGCAGCGTTTGGACGGCCATTTTCCCCATCTTGTACTGTGACTGAGCGACGGTAGTCAGCGGTGGGTCAGTTAATGCAGCAAATGGAATATCGTCAAAACCGATAATGGCAAGATCATCGGGGATCTGAAGGCCAGATGCTTTGGCGGCCTTTAACGCACCAATAGCCAACATGTCCGCAGTCACGAAGCAAGCTGTGAAAGAAGCTCTGGCAAGCAGTGCCTGCATTGCTCGCTCACCCTGTGCAATCGAATCCGGCTCAAAGGGGCCAAACTGATAGACCAGATCAGGGTCGAAGGGGATGCCGTGTTTTTTAAGGGCCTGCTGGTAGCCTGCAAAACGAGACTCGCACCATGGAACTACCAGAGCGATTCGACGATGTCCCCGGTTGATCAGATGCTCAACGGCCTGTTGTGCCGCGCCGACATTATCAATTTTGATTGTGGACCAGCCTGTAAAATTCGCGGGAGGTTCGACGACGACAAATGGGATATCAAGATCATGGAATACGTCCGCAGCACAATAGGTATCATAGCCATCAATGATGATGCCATCTGTGCGCCGGTTATACAGGTTGCTGATATATTCTTCGAGGAGCGCATTGTTATAGTGAGTAATTCCTAATGTGACCGTATAACCGCGGTGCTGCGCCTCCTCCTCAATACCGTCAAACAGGGCCGTATAAAACGGGTTTGCTACATTTGGAAGCAGTACACCCAGGGTTTTCGTACGTGCACGCCGCAGGCTGCGCGCCACTTCATTGCGGCGATAACCCAGGTCGTCGATCGCTTTCTGAATACGCTGCTGAGTTTGGGGGCTTACCTTGGCGCTGTGGTTCAGGTAATGGGAAACAGTACCAGCCGACACATTGGCGGCTTGAGCCACATCCCGCAAAGAAGTTCGTCGAGTCACAAAATCACTTTTCTCAGAAATTGAATCGATTCAATTTGAATAAAAATAGCGCACTTCAGGCTTCATGTCAAATTGTTTAGCGTCAGGCGCTCACAAAATGCTGCGGTGGTCACCTTCTACCAAGATCACAGAAAGCTGGAAGTGCGCGTGCGCCAGCGGAGTAAGTTGGATCATAAGCGAGGGAGAATTTTCTCCAGTGGGTCAATGGATACCCAAAGACGAAAACCCACGCTAACGGGCTTCAGGAGGATCTTCTTAGAGGGGTACAGCGGATCGTGGAAACAAATCACTGTGTTGCGATCGGCGCGAGTTAACCATTATTCCGTGTGATTCCTAGACATCGTTTCAATCCTCACGTGCCTCCTCGAACAGTCGTCATTTCACGATCCATAGGACTTGGGGAAATTATCTCATCTGGCGTAGTCAGATTTAAGTAAGAACCGATGGGTCGTGAAAGGCTTTTGTCCTCCGTGCGAATCGCCCTCATCCCAGACAGAATGGGCGGCTACCGCTCCAATAGCCGCCATTCGCCGGCTTTTTAAAATGAAGTATGCGAATCACACAGATTATGTGTCAGGCATCCCAGGCTCTCTCGGTCAAACGCGCGGATCACATGGCGCACCGTTTGCCCAGTTTGGCGTTCTTGTCCCGTCAAAATGCGCCTTAACCCGCAGCGCGTTTTAATGAAAGGCAAGTGTTAATCCGGTGAAAATATAATTTTAAGGTATGGCCTGTATTGTAAGGCAGCGCACGTTATAATCGAGGAAATGGGAGCAGGAAAATCATGGATCCATCGACCGGACTCGCAGACCTGCACATGCATACCACCGCCAGTGATGGCCGCGCGACAGTCACCGCACTGCTGGATTACGTGGCAGGTCAGGGACGTCTGAACGTCATCGCCATCACCGACCACAACGTACTGGACTCGAGTCTGTGGGCCTACGAACGCCGCAACCTGTATCCGTTCGACGTCATCCCAGGCGTCGAGATCAGCAGCCGTGATGGGCATGTCCTGGGTTTGTGGGTCACTCAGCCGGTGCCGATGAACCTCTCGCTGGCCGAAACCGCCGCCGCCATCCACGATCAGGGCGGACTGGCAATCCTGGCCCATCCATTCGAGGTCTTCGTGCATACCCATGTCCTCTGGCGTTACCTCACGCGCCCACAGGTGTTACTAGAAGCAGGAATAGATGCAGTGGAAGTGCATAACAGCGGCGCGCCCACGCCCGGCGGCAACCGACTCTCCCGGCGCATGGCCGCGCACATCAATCTCGCCGTTACTGGCAGCAGCGACGCGCACACCCTGACCGCCATAGGCTGTGGGGTGACCCGCTTTTCGGGGACGACTGCGCACGATCTGCGGCGCGCCCTCGAGAACGGCAGCACGGTCGCAGAGGGGGTACCATGGCCGATAGCCGATTATTTGAGGCTCTTGCCCGCTTCGACCCAGCGGAAATTGAGCGCGTCTTTGGGGATGAATACGCGCTGAAGCCACCTGATCCGGCGGTAACGCTGGCTCCGGTCAAACGAGTCGCCATCATCGCCGAAGCTTTCTTGCCAAAAGTCGATGGCGTGTCTAAAACCGCATTTCTGACGCTGCGTTATTTGCAGCAGACCGGGCGCGAAGTGCTGGTGTTTGCACCGGATACCGCGCCGTCTCAGATCGGCCAGACCGAGGTCGTGGCCCTGCCGTCGCTGGGGATGTTCCAGGCCCCGGAAACGCGTGTGGCACTGCCCAGCCTGACGGTCGCCAGCCGCCTGGAAGAATTCCAGCCCGATCTGATCCACATGTTCAGCCCGGCGCTGCTGTCCGTCAGCGGCATGATCACGGGGCGGCTGCGCCGCATTCCCGTCATCGCCAATTACCAGACCGACCTGCCCGGCTATGCCGAACGCTACGGCCTGCCTGTCTTCTCCCAGCCGATGCGGGACTGGCTGCGCTTCATCCACAACGGCTGTCACCTGACGCTCGTCCCTTCCAGGACCACGCACGATCAACTGCATCAATGGGGTTACCACCGGCTGCGCTACTGGGGGCGCGGGGTGAATACCCGGCGGTTCAACCCGGCGCATCGTTCCGAAGCCTGGCGCGCGCGGCTGCTCAATGGACGCGATCCTGACAAGCTGCTGTGCATTTACGTAGGCCGACTGGCAAACGAAAAGCGGGTGGACCTGCTGCTGGACGTGGCGCACACGCCCGGCGTGGCGCTGACCATCATCGGCGATGGGGCCAAACGTGCCGAACTGGAAGCCCTGTTCGCCGGAACCCAAACGTATTTCACCGGCTACCTGTTCGGTGATGACCTCGGCAAAGCCTTCGCCAGCGCCGACGTCTTCTGTTTTACCGGCCCCAACGAAACCTTCGGCCAGGTGGTTCAGGAGGCGATGGCGTCTGGGCTGCCCTCGGTGGTCATCAACCAGGGCGGTGTAGCGGATCTGGTGATCGAGGGCGAAACCGGTTACACTTGCCCGGATGATCCCCAGGCGTTCGCCCGCGCCGTGACGCATCTGCACGACGACCCGGCGCTGCGGCTCCAGATGGCCTTCCGCGCCCAACAGATCGCGGCGCAGAGGCCGTGGGAAAATATCCTGGCGCAGCTTGAGACTCATTACCGCGAGGCCGTGGCGATCAATGATCGGTTGATGCGTATCTTCCCGCCTGAAAATGCGCTGCCGATCTCATTTCCGACGTTCTTTCACTGAGGGTGGCATCCATGACCGATGATCGCAAAACCCTGGCCCTGATTGCCCACGACGGCAAAAAGGCCGACATGGTTGCATTCGCTTTGGCGCATGTGGATGTGCTCAGACGCTATAAACTGGTCGCCACCAATACGACCGGGCGCATGCTGGTCGATAAAGCCGGTCTGCCGGTCACCTGCCTCCTGTCGGGTCCGCTGGGCGGTGACGCGCAGATTTCGGCGATGGTCGCCGTCGGCGAGATCGAGGCCGTATTCTTCTTCGTCGATCCGCTTGGCAAGCACCCCCATGACCCGGATATTCAGACCCTGATGCGCATCTGCAACGTTCATGATGTGCCGCTGGCCTCGAATGCCGCCACCGCCAGCTACATTATCTCCGAAAAAGCGCTATAACCGGATAATCGCCACAGGGAACCGGCCCCTCCAATCGCGGCCCTGCATCGCAGATAAGGATGTCACTTCATGGACTGGTTTGTTGCTGCGATCGTTTCGGCGGTCGTGCTGTCGGGTCAGCTCCTGGCTTTCCAGCAGTTGCAGAAGTTTTACCCGATCCGGGTGTACATGACTTACATCTGGCTGGGCGCAGCGCTGATGCTGGCGATCGTCTTTCTGCGCCCGGAGGATGTGCCCGCAATTCTCACGAACCTGATTCCGCTTATCGTGGCCGGGCTGTCCAGTTGGGGCGGCATTTACGCGCTCAATCAGGCTATGAAGACTCAGACTAACCTGGGTTATATCGAAGCAGTGATGGCGATCCGCATCGTCATCACCTATATCATTTCCCTCCTCGCTTTTCAGGCTCCCTTCGACCTGCTGAGGCTGGTGGGGATCATCGCCATTACACTCGGTGTGCTGGCCGTGGCCGGGACCATACGAATCCGGATGGACGAGTTCAAGCTGGATTGGCTTCCCTGGGCGCTGACCGCTGGTGTTATGTTCGCTCTGATGACGATTTTCGTGCGTTTTGCCACCGATGGCGGCGTTTCCGCCGAGGTTGCCACCGTGGTGGTGCTGGTCGTGGCCGGGATCGCGTTTCTGGCGGCCTGCCGGGTCGAGGGCCTGTCCCTGCGGCTGAACCGGCGACATCTGCTGCTGGTGGGAGTCACGATCGCGTTCGCCACGGTCGGCAATGCTGCTGAGTTCATTTCATTCGAGCACACGCCCAACCTGGCCTACTCGATTGCCATCGACAACACGCGCATGATCATTCTGTATATCATTGGGCTGCTGCTGTTTTCAGAAAAGCTCCAGCGGCGCAAAGCCTTTGGGGTGATCCTCACCTTTGCCGGTGTGCTGCTGCTGAGTTAGCCGCGCCGCTCCGCCTGTCGGATCGCCAGCGCCACGATGCCATCGGTCAGTGCCGCCTGGAGCAGCGAGAAGGCCAGCAGCGCCAGCCCCAGAAAGATGCCATAGGGAATCGTCGCCCAGATTTCGCCGAAAAATCCCAGGTTGAGGAAGGCCAGGCCCCAATCCCCCAGGCCCGCGAAACTGCCCATGATGAGCCAGGCGCCGGGGTCCGACACCGGCAGATCGCCGTTGACGAACTGAGTCGCGACCAGCAGCATCGCGCCGATCCACACGACCCGGAACAGAAAATACAGAATCTGAGCCAGGATCGCATAGGTGCGCTGCTGGAACAGCGCCGAAATCAGCAGGCCGATGGCCGCATCGAAACCCACCGCTGTCAGCGGCAGCAGCAGGCTCGCCGTCATCATGAAAGCCAGCAGCAGCGCCGCCACCGGCAGCGGCACATCCGGCACGATGCCGTTAATCAACAGGTCCAGGTAGCGTCCCTGAAAGGCAGTCAGGTCGATGAGGATGCCGACGATCAGCAGCGCGCGGATGAACAGGATCACCCCAAGCAGACCGCGCACCCGGTAGAACACTGCCGACCAACGGGTGCGCATGGTCAGTTCCGCAC
>JAIOHO010000827.1 GCA_019912905.1 Anaerolineae bacterium | reverse complement strand
ACGACGCTGGATATGGTCGGGCTGACGACGCCCGGCGCGGCGGCCTACTGGCGCAATGGGCCGGGCAGCATCGCCGAATTCCTGATTCAGGAGCGCCCGGATTACATCGCGGCGTATGGAAAAGGGCATGGTTATGGCCTGGAATTGATCGCCAATACGCCCATTTACGGTGACCCGCTGGCCGAATTCCCGGTGACCCTCGATTCGAATTTCAACGTCGCGCTGGCGGCAGATTACCAGGGCATTTACCAGCCAGATTGGGATACCATCCTCCCTGGACCGGATGATACGGACCCTAAAACGTCCTGGATCAATGTAGCTAACATTGAATCGGAAGCCCGGTTCAACTATACCTGGCACGATCGTGAACCACTGGCTGGCTTTCCCACTGATATTCAAGCACTGCGTATGACGAATTGTTTTGAGCCGTGTATTGTGGTGGATGGTGCGCGGCGCTTGAATGGGGATGAGTCCTTTATGGTGCCCGTCGAACCCAATCACCCGCTGACTTTGTTAACCGTTTTACATCCAGTTCAGCCGGGCACGCTCGATGTGTACGTCAATGATCGGTGGATCGATCGAAACTGGATACCAGAAATGCCGGGGTGGATTACATTTGTTCCGACCTCGATTCCGCCGGAGTATGTCACGAGCGATCCACTCACCATTCGGATTGTGGCCGAATTGCCGACGGGTGCTTATGAACCGCTGTGGCATACCGTGATTCTCGAAGAAACTCCGCCAGAGCCGCCGCCGGACGAGGTGCTGGTTACCTATCAAGAAGGCGCTATCCTGTTAACTGACTTCTCTCAAGTTTTGAACGACAACGGGCTTGAGTTGAATCTTCACTGGTACAGTGATGGCAATCCAGAGGGTGATTATCGCTTCTTTGCCCATCTATACGCCGACCCCAATGAACCGCCGGTTGCGCAGACGGATCGCTACCCGTTGATTCCCCCAGCCCCGCCTGGGAACTGGCCGCCCGGCCCGAATTGGGATCGGGTTATGGTAGACTTGAGCGATGTTCCGCCGGGGACCTACCAGCTTGCGATTGGGTTTTACAACCCATATACCGGGGAACGCCTGCTGCCGGAAAGCGATATTTACGAGGTCAGCCCGGATGGACGGCTGTGGCTCGGTGCGGTGACCATGCCAGCAGATTCCGATTCATAAGGTGGAACGGTGCAGGCGGGGGTGTTATTGGGTAAGCTAGACTGAATCTTGTTGTGATTTTGCCGGGGCGGTGAATTGGCGGGCATGTTGTCCGGGTTCACCACAATTTGAACGTCAATCTGTGCGAGATTTATCGTGAAAATTCTTTGTGTCAGTGATACCGTCGTGCCGCAGTTAGAGAGTGCTGTGAATCTGCGGCGGCGTTACAACGATATTCAACTGCTGCTCAGTTGTGGTGATATGCCCTCGGCCTATCTGGAGTTCATCACGACCACCCTGAACGTGCCGCTGTTTTATGTGCGCGGCAATCATGACGAACGCTATAACGAGAATCCGCCGGGGGGTGAGAACCTGCACCAGCGTGTCGTGCGGCATGGTAACCTGACCTTCGCCGGCCTGGAAGGGTCGGTGAACTACAACGACGGCGACGTGCAGTATACCGACTGGCAGATGAACCTGATGGTCATGAAAATGGCTCCACGTTTGCGCATGGAGCGCTGGCGCAGCGGGCATGGTGTCGATGTGCTGGTGGCGCATTCCCCAGCCTATGGCATCCATGATCGAAATGACCTGGCGCACCGGGGGTTCCGTGGTTTGCTGCGCTTCATGGACTGGTATCGCCCGCGCTACATGCTGCACGGCCATGTGCACACCTGGGACCGGCGCGACATCGTGCGCACGCAGTATAAAGATACCTGCGTGATGAATATCAACCCGTTCACGGTGCTGGAGATTGACCCGCAGTGATGAGCCTGGATGCGCTTTATTCTGGATGACATCTATTTGGGAGAAAATTATGCCCGTCGGAACACGAAACAGAATCATTCAGGGCGGCGGTTTGCACCACATCGCAGTGCAGGCGCGCGATTGGGACGAGTCGCTGCGCTTTTACCGCGATGTCCTTGGGATGAAGGTGGTCGCCGAGTTTGGCAGCCCACAGCGCAAGATTGTGCTGCTGGATATAGGCGACGGCAGCCATATCGAATTGTTTCAGCCGAAAGCGGAGACGCCGTCAGCAGGCAGCCCGGCCCCGAATGACCCGGTGACCCATTTTGCGCTGGCGACCACGGATACCCGCGCGGCGCTGGAACACGTGCGGCAGGCTGGTTGTACCGTCACCGTGGAACCCAAAGATGTGGACCTGAACGACCAGTTGAACATCACCATTGCATTTTTCCTGGGGCCGAATGGCGAGGTCATCGAGTTGTTTCAGGTGAACGCCTGACGACCTGCCCAGGATCACCCGGGGAATGGGGTTTCGTGGTATCTTACACATGAAATCGCCAAATGCGGTTACTCTGAAGAAAGACAGAAGGTGATTGGATCCATGTGGAAGCAGTATTACAGTGCAGCCTCGATCGCTGAAGCGCTGGAACGCCTGGCGGAATACCGCGAGCGTGCCCGCATTGTCGCTGGAGGCACGGACATGTTGATCGAGCTGGAGCGCGGCCTGCGCCCCGGTGTCGAGGTGCTGATCGACGTGACCCGCATTCCTGGCCTGGATCAGATCACCCGGCACGGCGATACGATTCGCCTGGGACCGCTGGTGACCCATAACCATGTGGTCGGCAGCCCACTGGTGGTCGAACGCGGCCTGCCGTTGGCTCAGGCCTGCTGGGAAGTGGGCGCGCCGCAGATCCGCAACCGGGCGACCGTCGCAGGCAACCTGATTACGGCTTCCCCGGCCAATGATACCATCACGCCGCTGATGGCACTCAACGCTGAAGTGACCCTCACCTCACTGGATGGGGAGCGCACCGTCCGGCTGGCGGATTTTTATACCGGCGTGCGGCGGACGGTGATGCGTCCCGACGAGATGCTGACGGCGATCTCGTTCCCGGCCCTGGCACGTCACGAACGCGGTATTTTCCTCAAGCTCGGATTGCGGCGGGCGCAGGCGATTGCAGTTGTCAACGTGGCGGTGGTGCTGACCCTGGACGGCGCTGCCGTCCGGCGGGCGGCCATCACCCTGGGCAGTGTCGCGCCGACCATCGTCCATGCGACGGTGGCGGAAGAGTCGCTGCTGGGCCGCACGCTTACCCCGGAGGCCATTGCGGAGGCGGCGCGGCTGGCAGCGGTTGGCCCGGAGCCGATCGACGATGTGCGCAGCACGGGTGCCTATCGCACCGAAATGATCCGTGTGCTGGTCGGGCGTGCCCTGCGAGCGCTGGCGGCGAATGAACAGGCAGCGAATTGGCCGGAAGACCCGGCTATGCTGTGGGGACCGAACCGGGCGATGGTTGCGCGCGGCTTATCGCAGCCGCTGCATCACGACGCCGCGCAGCCGATTGAGACGACGATCAACGGCCAGCCTATGACCGTCACGACCGGGCAGGACAAGACCCTGCTCGATTTCCTGCGCGAGGATGCGCGATTATCCGGCACCAAAGAGGGCTGCGCGGAAGGGGAATGTGGGGCCTGCACCGTGTTCCTGGATGGCGCAGCGGTGATGGCCTGCATGGTGCCCGCGCCGCGCGCGCATGGTGCGGAGATTGTGACGGTCGAAGGCCTGGCGCAGGCTGACGAACTCCACCCCATTCAGGCGGCGTTCATCGAGCAGGGAGCGGTGCAGTGTGGCTACTGTACGCCGGGATTCCTGATGGCCGGGGCTAAACTGCTGGAAGAACAGGCCCAGCCGACGAAAGCCCAGATCCAGCAGAGTATCACCGGCAATCTCTGTCGCTGTACCGGTTACTACAAGATTCTGAAGGCGTTCGAAGAGGCGGGGAAGAAAACCGAGGGAGTGAGGTAAAGCGTCATGGGTCTGCAAGATTACAAGATGCCGGAGAAACGGAAGCGCCGTGGGTTGTGGCCGGTGTATGGATTGATGATGGCGATAGCGTTAGGCGGCATTGCCTACATCGCTTCACCGCTGCTGCTGCAATACATCCGGCGGCGATCGCCCCAGTTCAGTGTGGGTAATCTGACCGATCAGCAGGCGGCACTGCTGTTTGCCGGGATTATTTTCCTGGCGCTGCTCGCCCTGGTAACGATGCTGCTGACCCTGGCTGTCCCCAAGAAGAAGAGCCAGGTGTTGGACAAACAGCTCGTCCAGGAGAAGAAGGAAATGGAGGCAGCGCGCCGGGCGAGGAAGAAACGCCAGTTGGAAATAGAACGTAAAATGCGCGAGGAGAATCGGCGGCGAGAGTAGCACGACGGTGCTGGGAGCCGCTGCCTGGACTCGAGATCGTCGTGAGGTGGAGATCTGGAAGTGAGTGAGGATTGTGGTGTCTGATAATCATGCCGATGCATTCGGACAATCCCTGAAACGGGTGGATGCGCGGGGGAAAGTTACCGGCGCAGCCCGCTATCCGGGGGACATTGACCTCGACGGCCAGTTGTGGATGAAAATTCGCTTCAGCGATCGTGCCCATGCGCGCATTGTGTCGCTGGATACCCACGCCGCCGAAGCGCTGCCGGGCGTGCGGGCAGTGTTCACCGCGAAAGATGTGCCGGTCAATGAATATGGTCTGGTGTATAAGGATCAACCGGTACTCTGTGGGCCGGGGAGCCGCAAACCCGGCGCGGACATCGTGCGCTGTATGATGGATATGGTTGCGGTCGTGGTGGCGGAGACGGAAGCCGCTGCTGCCCGGGCCGCTCAGTTGATCGCGATTACTTACGAAGATCTGCCAGTGCTGACGGATGTCGAGACTGCCATGCAGGACGGCCAACCGCAGATTCACCCGGATTATGCGGGCAACGTACTGTGCCATTATCGCATTCGCCGGGGCGATATGGATGCAGGCTGGGCGCAGGCTGACGTGGTAGTGGAGGGCGAATATCACACCGGCTGGCAGGAACATGCTTATTTGCAGCCGGAAGCTGGCCTGGGTTATATCGACGAGCAGGGCAGGGTGACGGTGATCGTCGCCGGGCAGTGGGTGCACGAGGATCAGGAGCAGATATATCACGCGCTGGACCTCCCGCCCGATCAGGTCCGGGTCATCTACCCGGCCATCGGCGGAGCGTTTGGCGGGCGCGAAGATATGTCGGTGCAGATCGTGCTGGCGCTGGCCGCCTATCGACTGCGCCAGCCGGTGAAAGTGCAGTGGAGCCGCGAGGAGTCGATTCTCTACCACCATAAACGTCATCCTATTACCGTGCGGGCACGCTGGGGTGCGACGCGCGACGGCCAGATTGTCGCCGCCGAAGCAACGGTCATCGGCGATTCGGGGCCGTACAATTACACGACGACCAAGGTCATGGGCAACGCTCACCTGATGGTCACCGGCCCCTATGTGATCCCGAACTGCCATGTGGATACGCTGGGCATCGTGACCAATAACATCCCCTGCGGAGCATTTCGCGGCTTTGGCGCGCCACAGGGCCTGTTTGCGGCGGAAGGCCAGATCAACCGACTGGCGGATGCCCTGGGGATGGACCCGCTGGAAATCCGCCTGAAGAACTGCCTGCGCGAAGGTAGCCTCATGACCGTCGGAACACCCGTCCCGAAGGGCGTCAGTATGCCGGAAGTGCTGGAAGCCTGTGGACGTGAAAGCTTCTGGCAGCAGACGGCAGGACGCTGGCAGCGCGAACCGCTGACTCAGGATGCGGCGCGGCCCTGGATTCGCCGGGGCGTGGGCCTGGCGGCAGGACTTAAGAATATCGGCTTCAGTTTCGGCTTCCCTGAGCAAAGCTGGGCGACGGTCGAAATTCGCGGCGGCTCCCAGATCGACGAAGTGATTGTCCGCCATGCCGGGGCCGAAGTCGGGCAGGGGTCGCATACGGCCTTTACCCAGATGGCTGCTCATGCAGTTGGCGTCCCGGTCGAGAAGGTGCGGCTGGTGTCGCATGACACGTCTGAAACGGGTACGTCCGGCAGCGCCTCGGCATCGCGTCTGACTTTCATGGCGGGCAATGCCATTCTCGGCGCGGCGCAGATGGCCCTCAAAAAGTGGCAGGATGAGGAGCGTCCCGCCATCGCCACCTATCAGTACAAACCTCCCAAAACGACGACGCTGGACCCGCAGACGGGGTATGGCGACCCGAATTTCACCTATGGTTATGTCGCCCAGGCCGTGGAGGTGGAGGTTGATGTCGAAACCGGGCACATTCACCTGACCCGCGTGGTCTCGACTCATGATGTGGGCAAGGCGGTGAACCCGGACCTGATTGTCGGGCAGGTGGAAGGGGCGGTCGTGCAGGCGCATGGCTATGCCCTGCTCGAAAATCTGCAATCCCGGGATGGGCGCATCCTCAACCCGTACCTTTCGACTTATCTGATTCCGACCGTGCTGGATGTGCCGGATACGGTCGAGTCGGTCATCCTGGAATATCCCGATCCGAACGGCCCCTGGGGTGTTCGCGGCATGGCCGAGATGCCGCTGCTGCCGCTGGCTCCGGCGATTGCGGCGGCGGTTTACGATGCTGCGGGCGTCTGGCTGAATTCGCTGCCAATGACGCCGGAGAAGGTCGTGATGGCCTTGAGGG
>JAIOHO010000826.1 GCA_019912905.1 Anaerolineae bacterium | reverse complement strand
TACCCCGGTATTCGACGGCGCGAAGGAAAGCGAGATTCAAGCCGAACTGGGCCGCGCCTGGATGATCGACTACGTCTGGCGGCTGATTACCGACCGCGCCTGGGAGTGGATCAAGCAGTTCAACTACGATCCTGAAGAACTGGAAGACGAGCGTGAGGTGCGCCGCCTGTACATCCACGAATGGCTGGGCCAGCGCAGCGACTACGACGTCGAAATGCTGATCACCGACGAGGTGTACGCCCGCCGCGCCGTGCTGCTCGAATGGCTGCGCGAGAGCGGCATCTATCCAGACGACGTGCTGCTGTTCGAAACCGAAGGTGTCAGCAATGAGGATCGCACCACCCGCGACACCAACGCGCTGGACCTGTCGCTGAAGCTGTGGATCAAGTGGGCAGAGCCGGAAACGGAAATCCCCGAGGATCTGAACGGCAAGGACCTGCTGAAATTTGCCGATAAGGTCATGTTCCGCACCGGCAAGGCGCTGCCCGTTTACGGCAAGCAGATGCTCTATGATGGCCGCACCAGCGAGCCGTTTGACCGGTCAGTCACCGTCGGCATCATGCACATGCTCAAGCTGGCGCATCTGGTCGAAGACAAAGTCCATGCGCGTTCGACCGGGCCGTACAGTCTGGTCACACAGCAGCCGTTGGGTGGTAAGGCGCAGTTTGGCGGCCAGCGCTTCGGTGAGATGGAAGTGTGGGCACTGGAAGCCTATGGTGCCGCCTACACCCTTCAGGAAATGCTCACCGTGAAATCGGACGACGTTCAGGGCCGCGTCAAGACCTACGAAGCCATCGTCAAGGGCGAGCCGATCGAGGAACCCGGCATTCCGACCAGCTTCCGCGTGCTCGTCAAGGAACTGCAAAGCCTGGGCCTGGCGGTTGAAGCCATCGGCGACACCGGCGAGATTATCCGCTTCGGCAAAGAGGACGAAAAGGCGCGCACACCGCGCATGAATACCGGCCTCCTCAGCCTGGCGGGTGACGCAGGCACGGACTAAGACCCGGACCATCGGTCACTTCAAGGGACGCCTCGTGCGTCCCTTTTTGTTTTCCCAGGCAGGCTGATCGCAAGGGTCTTGACTCTCAAGCCGCTTGAGACCGTACACTGAGGGTGTATCTGAAGCCGCATCCTGGGGGAATCCGCTATGCTCAAAATCGACTTTAAGAAGGATCTGAAACATCTCTACAATCCGCCTGCCAATCGGTTCGCCCTCGTCGCTGTCCCGCCGATGCAGTTCCTGATGATAGACGGCGCGGGCGATCCCAACACGGCCCCGGCCTACACTCAGGCGGTGGAGGCGCTGTACGCCGTCGCTTACAAACTCAAGTTTCTGAGTAAAGCGCAGTTAAATCAGGACTACACCGTGCCGCCGCTGGAGGGATTGTGGTGGGCCGCCGATATGGACAGTTTCACGACCCGACTGGATAAAGACGCCTGGCAGTGGACGATGATGATCATGACGCCGGATTGGATCAGCGCGAACCTGTATGCTCAGGCTGTTGCTGCGGCGCGCCAAGCGAAGGAGCTTCCGGCCCTGTCCGGGCTGCGGTTGGAACCTTACGCGGAGGGTCTGTCGGTGCAAATCCTGCATCGAGGTTCCTACGACGCGGAAGGACCAACGCTGCATCGCCTGCATCACGAATTTATACCCGCCAACGGTTATACTCCCAACGGCAAACATCATGAAATCTACCTCAGCGATCCGCGCCGCACCGCGCCTGACCAGCTCAAAACCGCGCTGCGCCAGCCGGTCAAGTCGGTGGACCCGGATCATTAATCGCACCGCCGGATACCCAGGATACGACCATGTTCAAAATCGGTGAATTTTCCAAAATCTGCCGGGTACCGGTGTCGGCGCTGCGCTATTATGCGGACATCGGCCTGCTGCCACCCAGCCACGTCGATTCTTCCACCGGCTACCGCTACTATTCTGCTGACCAACTGCCCCGCCTCAACCGCATCCTGGCCCTGCGAGACCTGGGTCTGTCACTGGACCAGATCAAACAGGCACTGGACGATCATCTGACACTCGACGAAATGCGCGGGATGCTGCGCATGAGGCAGGCGGAAATCGCCCGTCAGGTTGAAGACGACCAGGCGCGGCTCAATCGCGTAGCGGCGCGACTTATCCAGATCGAACAGGAAGGAAAACTCATGCCCGAGCAGGAAGTCATCCTCAAATCCATCGAACCGCAGACCGTGCTGGCGATCCGCGAAGTCATCGCTCAACCAGAATACGTCGGCACCCTGCTGGGCGAAAGCTACGCGGCCCTGGGCGCGCATGGCATCACCCCGGCAGGACCACCCCTGACGATCTATCACGATCAGGAATTCAAGCCGAACGATATGGACATCGAGGTCGTTCTCCCGGTTGGGTCGCAGGTGACCGATGCGGTCTCGTTGGATGGAGGCCGCCAGCTTACGGCTTACACGTTAGCGGGCATCAACACAGCGGCCTGTATCCTCCATAAGGGGGATTACGACCGATTGGAAGTCAGTTACAATGCGATTGCCCGCTGGATTGAGCGCAGCGGTTATCGGGTCGCCGGTCCGCCGCGCGAAATCTACCTGACCGCGCCGGGCGATCCCGCTGGAATTTTGACCGAGATTCAATACCCGGTCATCAAGGGGTAAACACAAATAGCTATAGTGCTGTCTCTTTTTCAGGCAGTGCTGTTTTTAGCTTGCCAAGAACAAATTTTCGGCTATCATAGTGAAATTGCTTTGAACAACTTGAGGTAATTTTTTCATAATGTATGAGCGACTTGGAGAAGAGACAGAAGTCATAGGGCAAAGCTATAAGGATAGACTTATCACACT
>JAIOHO010000825.1 GCA_019912905.1 Anaerolineae bacterium | reverse complement strand
CACAGGCATTGCGCACCAGCCGCTCACGTTTGATGCGCAGGATGGGCGACCCCTGGTAGCGTGCCCGGAATGCCGTATCATCCAGCGCCAGCAGGTCCACCAGGCGCGGCGCGGCGCGGTCGAGGTCAGGCGGAATAAAGGCGGATTCCTGGGTTTCCGGTGCGAAACGCTGAAATGGGCACACCACCTGACAGACATCGCAGCCGAACACCCAGTTCCCGAACAGCGGGCGCAGGTCGCGGTCGATCCAGCCTTTATGCTCGATGGTCCAGTAGCTGATGCAGCGGCGCGCGTCGAGGACGTGTGGCTGCGGGAAGGCATCGGTCGGACAGGCATTCAGGCAGCGGGTGCAGGTGCCGCACAGCGTCGGGCGCTGCGGCGCGTCGTAAGCGTCGAATTCCAGGTCGGTGAGGATCTCGCCCAGGAAAAAATAACTGCCCCGGCGCGGGTGGATGAGCATCGTGTTTTTGCCGATGAAGCCCAACCCGGCCTGCTGTGCGTGGCTGCGTTCCAGCAGCGCCCCGGTATCGACGTAGACGCGGTGCCGGATAGCCTGCCCGCTGGCGGCTTGCAACCAGCCTGCGAGCGCTTCGAGGCGTGGCCCGATCCAGTCATGATAATCGAGGTTCCAGGCGTAGGCGGCGATTCGCCCGCGAGTCGGGTCATTCAGGATCGATTCGGGGAGCGCATGTCTGCGGTAATCCAGCCCGACGATCAGCAGTGAGCGTGCGCCGGGCAGGATGACGTTCAGGTCGCGGCGGCGGGCCTGTCGGTCCGGGCGGGCCAGGTAGTTCATGCTCCCGTGCATCCCCTGGTCAATCCAGCGCAGATAGGCGTTCAGCGTAGGCGAGGGTACCGCACGGGTGATGCCGACGAGGTTGAATCCCAGGGCCGCCGCCTGCTGCTTGATTCGGTCCGAGGAGACCATTACGCTGCTCTGGTAAATGTTCCCAGGGCGACGCGCGTGCCTGAGGACAGGCCTGCCAAGTTGATGGCGTTCAGGCGCGTGCCCGTCTCCCAGGCGTAGACAGCCAGGGAAACCTGGTATTCGCCGGGCGGAAGACTGTGGACATCCACCGTTACCACCTGACAATCAAAATCATAATTGGGCGGCAGGCCCGAATCCGCCTGCGCGACCAGCGCGCCGCTGCGGTCGAGCACATGCACAGCCAGCGAGTAGGCATTGACGGGCACTTCCGCGCCTAACTGCCAGCCCACCGGAACACGCAGATCTCCCTGGGGATACTGGTCGATCGGGCCAAGCGGCGTCAACTGGATGCCGGTCTGGTACAGGTCGCCGCCAAAACGAAACGGTATGGTCTCCGGGGCGCGCTCGAACAAGTCCACGTGCATCGCCGGGTCCCGGGCCGCACGCCCGCAGTTGGCAAAGCCCCGATCCCGGGCGATTTCTTCGAACTCAGTGATCCGCGCTGGCTCATAAAGCGGGTCGTAGGCACTCCACACCCGCTGCTTGCCTTCGAGAATCTGGGGCAGGTCTTGCAGGTAGACCTCATCCGGGGCGTGGGGCCACGACCACAGCAGATTGGGCACTGCCGGGAAATCATAGAAATAATGCTGTAGGCCGCGTTTGTGCGCGCCGTCCCATAATTCTGCTGTCAGGTGAAACACGATGGCATCCTCGGCACGCACCTGCCCGGCCAGTTCGTCGTGCAGCACATCCCAGGCGAGGTATTTCACCGGGTCTTCTTCCCAGTTCAGGCTGCTCCAGGTGCCCACCAGCAGCCAGGGAAGCAGCACCAGGGCAGGATGAAGGCCAAACCGCGAGAGGCGGGCCGCTCCGATGCCAAACACCAGCGCCAGGGGAACCCACAGGTACAGCACGTACTTGGGCGTGACCAGCATCCCCAGCCAGAGATTGATGACCACCGCCATTGTCAGCGGGCCGAGCAGCATAAACCAGACATAACGCGCCACCGACTGCCGGAGGGTCAGCGCCAGCGCACCTGCCAGCAGCAGCAGGGCGATGCTGCCATTGGCGAAGGAGCCGAGCAGTTGTTCGATCAGTTCCGGCACGGTCAGACTCAGGTCCTGCCGCCATTCCTCGCTGTTGGCCCCCTGGACGACATCGAAGGAGGTGAGAAACCAGGGCAGAAACAGCAGCCCCGCCAGCCCGAACAGGAGGACGACGCGCCACCAAACGCGGTTTTTCGGTACGAAGAGCAGGTGGTATAGGCACAGGCTGAAGATCAGCAGGGCGGCGAAGTAATGCAGATAGAGCAGCCCGGCGACGACCAGGACCAGCGCGGCCTGGGTCCGCCAGCCGGTCGGACGAGTGATGATGCGCCAGTACAGCCAGATGGCGACGGCCCCCATCCATACCAGCAGGGCATAGGTGCGTGCTTCGTGCATGAAGTTGATGAAAAAGGCACTGGCGATCAGGGCGGTGGCCGCGGCCAGTCCTGCCAGCGGCGAATGCAGATCGCGACCCAGGCGATAAGTCCAGGCGACCGCCAGCAGCCCGGCTAGCAGCGAAAACAGCCGGGTGGTATATTCCGTCCACCCCAGGACGTTATCCCAGGCACCGATCAGCCAGAAATAACCGGGAACCTGATCGTAGGTGGTGCTGGCCGTCTGCTGCCAGATTTCCGCCGGGGAGAATGGGCCGCCGTGAATGGGTGCCCCGGCGCGTTCTTCAGTGATGACTTCATCGACCCAGTATGCGCCCTTCAACTGGCGTGCGGCCAGTCCCGTGCCCAACAGCAGCAGCAGCACGATCAGCACCCAGTTGGATTTGCCTGTAAAAAATGTGGACTGGCGGCTGGTCAGTTTCGCTCGCGCCGCGCCATTTGTCGTTGCGGCGACCGGTGTCTCAGGCATTGCGCACCCCGATCAGAAAACGGTATGATGCAAGTCGGCATTATAGCGGTGGGGGGTGGAAATGTCATCCGGCGAATCGATCAAGGCCCAGGCGCAGCAGCGCTTCAGCCGCTTCGCGCAAACGTATGTCGCCAGCGAACGGCATGCCAGAGGCGGCGAACTGGCACGCCTGCTCGAACTGGCGCAGCCTCAACCGGATTGGCTGGTGCTGGATGTCGCTACCGGGGGCGGGCACACCGCGCGCACCTTTGCGCCGCACGTCCGCCAGATGGTCGCGGCGGATATTTCCTGCACGATGCTGGAGGCAGCACGCGGGACAATCGACGCGCCGAATGGGGGCTATGTCGCCAGCGATGCTGAGAATTTCGCCTTTAGCGAGGCGTGCTTCGACCTGGTGACCTGCCGCATCGCGCCGCATCACTTCCCGGATGTGTTTCGCTTCGTGCAGGAATGCGCGCGTGTGCTCAAACCGGGCGGACTGCTGCTGGTGCAGGACCTGAGCGTGCCAGAACACGACCGTGCCGCCCGCTATATCGACTCATTTTACCGTCTGCGCGACCCCAGCCATCAGCGCTGCTACGCCGAATACGAGTGGCGCGGCCTGTTCCTTGACGCCGGGCTGGAGGTGACGCACAGCGAACCCATCGAGATTTCGATCATGCTGGTGCCCTGGGC
>JAIOHO010000824.1 GCA_019912905.1 Anaerolineae bacterium | reverse complement strand
GCCGAGGGGTGGTGGTCACCCTATGGACGCGACATTCCGCACATGCTGTTCTCACTCAGCAAGAGTTTCACCTCCACGGCGGTTGGCCTGGCCGTGACCGAGGGGTATTTCTCCGTGGAGGACCCGGTGCTGGCGTACTTCCCGGATGAAACTCCGGCGGAAGTCAACGACTTTCTGGCGGCGATGCGCGTGCGCCATCTGCTGTCGATGTCCACCGGTCACGCGGAGGATACCTTTCCGCCGATGATCGAGCACGCGGACGGCCACTGGACCCAGGCCTTTTTTGAGGTGCCGGTCCTGCATGAGCCGGGAACACACTTTCTGTACAACACCGGCGCGACCTACATGCTCTCGGCCATCGTCCAGAAAACCACCGGCCAGAAACTCATCGATTATCTGCAACCGCGTCTGTTTGCGCCGCTGGGCATCGAAAATCCCACCTGGCAGGAATCGCCGCAGGGGATCAATACGGGCGGCACCGGCCTGAATGTCAAAACCGAGGACATCGCCCGCTTCGGCCAGCTCTATCTGCAAAAAGGCCTGTGGCAGGGGCAGCGGATTCTGCCGGAAGCCTGGATCGCGGAAGCCACGGCCTTTCAGGTTGCCAACGGCGACGACCCGGCCAGCGATTGGGCGCAGGGTTATGGCTATCAGTTCTGGCGCTGCCGCCACGACCATTACCGGGGCGATGGGGCCTTCGGGCAGTATTGTATCGTTATGCCTGCTCAGGATGCCGTGCTTGCTATGACGAGCGGCCTGCCGGATATGCAACTGCCGCTCAATCTGGTCTGGGATAAACTGCTTCCGGCCATGCGCCCGGACGCGCTGCCAGAGGATGCGGCGGCGCAGGCGGCCCTGGCGAAGAAGGTGTCCAGCCTGGGAATGACCCCGGTGCAGGGGCAGGCCGAGGTGCCCCTGGCCGCTCAGGTGTCGGGCCGAACCTATACGGTGGAGGCCAATCCGCTGGGGATCGAAACGATCACCCTGCATTTTGCGGGTTCTGCCTGTACTGTTGACATCCACACGACGTCGGCTGAGGAAACCATCGTCTGTGGGTCTGGGGCCTGGCAGCGAGGGCAGACGGGCCTGTTTCACGAGTCCCGGTTGGTCGACTCGCAGCGCATTACGACCAGCGGCGCGTGGACTGCGGAGGATACGTTCACCATGCTCATCCGATTCTATGAGACGCCCTTTTATCAAACGGTGGTGTGCCAGTTCGCGGGCGACGACCTGACGGTCGAAATCAAGGTGAACGTCGGCTTCGGGAATCCCGAACCTGTCACGCTGGTCGCCCATCGCGCCGGATAATCGGGTGGGCGGCCTGCTCGCCCTGAAAATGATCAAGTTCACGCCGCAGAGCCGTCCCGCTATACCCCGGCGGCGCGGCTCTGCGGAACAAGGTCGGTTCCGTCAGGCCGGGTTCTTCTGGGAGGCATTCAGGACCGTAATACCTACCAGTTCCTCGTCGTGGTAATGATAGATATTGCCGTCGTCTTCCATGATACTGTCGTTAGCCTGCTGCGGTTTGCGAAAGCTGATGTAGAGCACATCGGCTTCGGCATCATATTCCGTCCACATCTGGCGCACAGGCAGCGCCAACACCTGCCCAATCAATTCCCTTGAGACGACCATAACACCTCGCCCTTTTTCTCAACTTTATCCGGCCTTGATGTGAAAAAGGCCGTAATCAGAAATCCATTGGCCGCATCTCGATAAACCACCACAACGGTTTTCGGGTGATGTTGGTGCTTTCATAATCGCGCAGGGCCAACGATTCGCCATGTTCGCCCGCAATCACACGCCCTGGTTCCGCCAATGTTTCAAGGACTTGATCCATATTGCCAGACATATAATCGTGCGCTTCGGTCCCATGCGCCCATTGCCGTGCGGTGACACGGATGGTGTGTCCGAATACTGAGATGGCGGTATGGAGTATATCATCCGGCACGACCAAAACTCCCGGTGCATCAAGTGAGCCGCCTACGTAGGACGATATTGCTCTTAAATCATACCACAGGGCGCATTCTGGTTTATACTGGTCACAGACATCAGGATTGAGGTGCGCTGTGATTGCTCAGAAAGAAATGTCTGCCGAAGAATTTCTGGCGTTTGCCGAGCAGCATCCCGACAAGCGCTTTGACTTCATCGATGGGGAGGTGGTCGAGGTGTCGCCTAAGCCGCTGCATGGCCGGATTCAGTCCCTTTTTGTCGGCGCATTCCTGGCCTATAACGCCCGCAATCCCGTCGGGGTGGTGTACACCGAAACGCTGCATGTCCTGAGCGGCGAGAAGTTCATCCCCGATGTATGCATCAACGTCGCCAGCGACGCCGACTACCTGACCACGCCGCCCCGGGTGGCCGTCGAAATCCGCTCCGATTCACAGTCCCGTGCCTCCCAGCAGCGTAAAGCGCGTGCCTACATCCAGCACGGCGCAAACATGGTCATTCTGACCTTCCCGCATGAGCAGGTCGAGATCTACCTGCCGGGCCATGATCCGCTGGTGCTGACCGCTGAGGGCGTGATCGACGGCGGCGACGTACTGCCGGGATTTACACTGCCTGTGCGCGATGTATTGGGTTAACTCTCTTACTTCTGACGCCATATTTCATCTTCCACTAATGGACTGCTTAGTGTAGTTGCCAAGCAGTATCGATGAATGTTACATTGAAGATGTGTAGTGTATATACGTCTTCAATTGTAGCCTGCTTGAAGTCAATCGCTAAAGAACAATGTCCAAAAAACCTGATAAATATACAAAAATAAAAACTGCCGAAGTCTCCTCTCAGTCATGGCTTGGGCGTCCCTCTGAAATGGATAGGACAATCGAGAAATGGGTGAATAAAGGCTGGACCCTGACGGATCGGGAGAATATTGGTACGAGCAAATATCTCCTGACCTTTGAATACAGCATGTCAGAAGCTGAAATCGCCAAACAAAAGAAATCCGAGCAACGTACAGGGTGGGGCTGTCTTATTATCATTGCTGTATTGATTGTCAGTGGTGTAATTAGCGCTAATCAGAATGCGGCGAGTAAAGCCACGGCACAAACACAGGTCGCTTTGTTGAACGATACGCAAGCTGCCGAATCGCATGCAACAAGCACTGCAAAAGCAATAAGTGACACAAACGCTACCGCCACCGCGACATGGTGGACATCAACACCGACTGTGACTCCAAGCAACACCTCTACATCCACGAATACACCAACAGCCACAGCGACGCCGACCAATACGTCCACACCCACAATTACACCGACGGCAACGGATACGTTTACGCCTACGACAACCGAAACAGCGACAAATACACCGATTGCAACAATGACGTCCACCCCAATGCCTACGTCGGTTGTTGCTTCTGTAACGGGCAATAACATCAATGCACGGCGCTGCCCATCGCAGTCATGCGAAGTGGTCAGAGTGGTTACATCGCAGGAAGCACTTGTCGTGCTTGGGGAATATGATGATTGGTACTGGGTCAAGTTCCCAGATAATGAGGCCGCCTACATATTTGGCGATCTTGTGCGACTGCCAGAAGGTGCAGTAGTGGCTCTGGCACCGACAATGACACCAACCCAACACCCTTCGGCGACGCCAACAGCTACTCGTACTCGGCGGCCAACCTCAACTCCCAAACCTACAGCGACTCCTTTACAGTTCGACGAAGAGCTAATCCTTGAGCTTATCCGGGCAACGATGCTCGTCACGCGGTTTGACTATGATTCAATCAACATAAGAAATGGTGATCTCATTGTAGAAGCCCCTGCAATGGTTTCCGGTTACGACACTGAACTCGAATATCGCATGAGCTTTGCGGGGACAGTTATTGGTGCGGTTGTGACGGCATATGAGGGAGAGGATGTTGTTGCATCTCCACCGAGAAACATTATCCTCGATTTCAAGGTAGGAACAATGACGGTTGTACGGGCAACATTCTCATACAGAGATGCTGTACTGTTTCGTAACGGTGACCTGACCACATTGCAGTTCATAAATCGATGGAGGGTGGAATAAAGATCACTGCAAGTGGTCAACAATGGTGCGCGGTCTACTTGAAAATCTCGCGCACGGGGAGTTGGAAGCCGGGCAGAATCGTGCCGCCGTCCAGCGTGTCGTCGATCCCCAGCAGCTGCACCGGCTGGCCGGGGACATACACCTCCACCCGCTGCGACACCGGAAACACCACCCAGGCGACCGTCTCGGCGGCCAGGTAATTGGTGATCTTCCAGCGCAGACGGTTCAGTTCCTCGCTGCTGGTTTCATCGGAGACGACCTCGACCGCAAGGTTCGGCGGATTCGGACAGTAGCCCTTGGTGATCGGTTCGGGCAGGCGCTCCTGACTGATGTAGGCCACGTCCGGGGCGTAACGCTCGCCGGAGACCCAGTAGCCGCCGTCAGCAGGCGTCACGTGCCCGGCGATGGCGTGCTCTCGGACGAACAGCTTGAAAAAGAAGAAAATCGTGCCGCCTACCTCGGAGGCATAGGGATTACTGGGCACTTCGACAATCTCCCCGCCGATGAATTCGTAGATTTCATCACCCGTGTGGAACTGCGCGAGGAAAGCGTCAAATTCCTCGGCAGTACGGACGGCCTGGATCGGATTGGTCTGTGAAACCACAGCACACCTCTATACCGGATGATCCTTCAAAGTATAGACGAAAACGCGCTTCCGGTCACGCGGCAGCAAACCCGGGGGTGCATTTCATTTTGGGGGCAGATTGGGTTGCTACCGCCTGGAGTTCAAAACTCCAGGCTACCCAAAAGCCTGGAAGCCCACTGACGGGGCTTTTTCGGCGGGTCAGAGTGCCTTCAGGCACTTCCCGCCGCACCGGGCAACCGGACGTTTTCAACGTCTGGCGACTGGCAAAAGCGCCCCCGTTTTAAAATGCACCCCAAACCCGGCTTCGGCTGCACAGCTCGGTACCATATTGTCTACCTCAATCACAATTGAGCCGATCCCAAAGAAACTTTAGATCCAGTATAATGAAAAAATGACCCGCAGACAGAAACGCCGCCTCAGGATTGCCCAGAACCCCAGGAATGTTCGCTTTGAGGACTTGCGTCGTTTATTGGAGGATTATGGATTTGAACTGAGGCGGACGAAGGGCAGTCACCATTCCTTTGTTGGGTATATGGGCGATGAGAAAGTGACTCTTGTCATTCCGTTCAGACTCCCCTTGCAGAAGGTCTACGTTGAAAAAGTCCTGGCAATCCTGAATGAGATCGAGCCTTTGGACAGTGACGAATCAGAAGAAGGTGAAGGGGACGATGATGAACAAGCCACTTGAATACTACCTCTCGCTTCCCTACACCATCGAACTCACCCCGGATGAAGATGGGGTGTGGGTGGCATCCATTCCGCTGCTTAAAGGCTGCTTCACGCAGGGCGACAGCCGGGAAGAAGCGCTGGTCATGCTGGATGAAGCGAAAGCTCTCTGGCTGGAGACCGCTCTGGAAGAAAGCATCTCTATTCCAGAACCTTTACCCGTCGCCCACTGAGTCAATCCCTTCATCCTTTACAGCACCTCTTACGGCGTGTGGTCGCACGCCTCAGCCAGCAGGGTGGGAATCGAGCGGGTGAGCGGCTGCTCCGTAAGGTCGGCGCTGTACAGGTGCCAGACATCCGGTGCGGGAATATCGGGCGGTTGCAGGTTGGATTTACGGGTGACGAAACAGCCGGAATACAGGTGTTCCGTGCCATCCTGGTGATTGGCGACGAGGACCGTCGGAATCTGGACGTAGATGCTGCCCGCCGCGCCTTCGCTGTGGGTCGGCGGCTGGACGATCACCTGCGCGCTGACCGTATCAGCAAAGCCGCTGACGAAATCGGCGTAGGACTTGGGCGCGTTCTGCCAGTAGCCATAGGCGCGCGCATAGTCCTGGCGGTTGATGGCGTTGTAATACGAAGCCAGCAGGTCCACCGGACTGTCGCGATTATCATAGGCATTGTCGGTGGGCAGTCCCTGGGCGGATACGGCGTAGGTAGGGAGCAAGACGAGTACAATCAGGAGCGTGCTTTTCCAGAAGTTCATCAGGGTGTCTCCTTGATTCTGGGATGCCTCACCGCCGACTCCGCCTGAACTGAGCACGGAGTCGGGTTGGCAATCTCGATTGTACGCCCCGGTCTGTTGGATTTACGTCAATGCGCGGGAAGTTTTGCCTTGACCGGCAGCGCCTCGATGACCGCGATGGCATTGGCGATGCCATCCTCCTGGCGCAGTTTTTCGCCCAGTGCGGCGGCCTGCTGGCGGATGGCCGGGTCAGTCGTCACCTCGCGCAGGGCGGCGGCCAGCTTGTCCGCCGTCAGCTTTTTGTGCGGGATGGGTTCACTGCCAGCGCCCAATGCGCGCACTCGCTGTCCCCAAAACGGCTGGTCGGCGATGAACGAGCAGATTACGGTGGGGCAGCCTGCCCGCAGACCCGCCGCGGTCGTGCCTGCGCCGCCGTGATGGACGACCGCCGCCATGCGCGGGAACAGCCAGTCGTGGGGCGCGTGGTCGATCTTGAAGATGCTGCCCGGCAGTTCTCCAGCGTCCAATCCGCCCCAGCCGGTGGCGATGACGCCGCGCAAATTAGCCTGCTGGAGGGCGTCGATCACGATGCGCGCCAGCTTCTGCGGATTTTTCCCGGCCATGCTGCCGAAGCCGACGTACACCGGCGCGTCCCCGGCATCGAGAAAGGCCTGCAATTCGGCGCTCGGCTGCCAGGCTTCCTGATCGAGGAACCAGTAGCCGCTCATGTGGATGTGCGGCGGCCAATCTGCCGGGCGCGGGACGACGTGCGGGCTGACGGCGTGCAGCACCGGGATCGGCTGACCATCACCCATTGCCCGCGGCAGCGCGGCATCCTTCATTGGGTCGAGCTGGAGGACCGTCTGCCGGAACTCGTTCACCAGCTTGCCGTAGGTGCTGTAACCCTGCTTGATGACCCCGTAACTGAAGCGGTTGTAGCCCGCCCCAAGCTTCAGATTGGGCAGCCCGATGGCCGGAAAATCTCCCGTTGGTACGATCAGCGGCGCGGGCAGGGCGAGGATGACCGGAATGCCGAGCTTCTCCGCGATGTGCGGCCCGGCCAGTGCCTTGGGATGATAAATCACCAGGTCTGGTTGGGCCGCCTGAACCGCCGCCCAGGTATCCTGCATCAGCCGCCGGTTGATGGCGTTGGCCTGCTTTATCAGCTTCATCGTGGTGCGGATCGACCCCCAGATGCCGACCGTATTTTCGATGGCGTCGCGGCCCTCGGCGGAATCCATCAGGTCCATCAGGTCGTTGCCCATATAGCCGTAATTCAGGCCGTGGCCGGTGATGAACGACTCGAAGCTGGAACTGGTGCAGACGGTGACGGTGTGTCCGGCGGCTTGCAGCCCTTTGCCCAGGGCGACGTAAGGCTGGACATCGCCGCGTGACCCCAGCGTGACGATCAAAATGTTCATTGGCGTTTCCTCACTCTTCCCGGACGGGATGGCTCATGTGCTCGAACTGCTGGCGGGCGGCGTCGGAAATCTGGCGGATAATGGCTTTGCCGGCTTCCTGATTGCCCCCGTCATCAGGAGTCAGTGCCCGGTCCATGAAGTCGGCGATGCCTTCGATGAGATCCTCCATCGGGGGGATTTCTTCAGCGGGCACAACCTCGTCCATGGCGACCAGCCCATAAGCCAGCATGTTCATGATGTGGGTCACCACTTTGGGATTCAGGTCCTGGCGGATGGCCCCGGCCTCCTGCATCAACTGCACGAATTCGAAGCGCGGCGAGGGACGGCCTCCACCCTGGAAATGCTGAAAGAAGTTGCCCGGCTTGCGCAGGTAGCTGCCGAAGACGCGCCGGTCCTGCCGGAACATGGCGGTCATGAACGGGCTGGCGTTGAGCGCGTACAGCATGGTCCGGTACATCCCGGCAATCGTGCCGCCTTTCGGGTCGGCATCGAGGCGTTGGAGCCAGCTCTCCGCGTAAGTGCGCATCTCGCGGATCAGCAGGGCTTCGAACAGCGCCTCTTTGCTGTCGAAATGCAGGTAAATCCCGCCCTGGCTGACCCCGGCTTCGCGGGCAATATCGCTCACCGCCGTTTTATCGTAGCCATAATGGGCGAACAATTCGGCAGCGGCATCGAGGATGCGCTGTTCACGCGCTTTATGGTCGGACTTTGCCATCCGCTTTGCATCCTGAATATTTGACTGATTTAATCAAATTAATCAAATTAATCAAATTAGTCAAATTGTACGACATTTTCTACGAAAAGCAAGAGGCATCCGCCCCCGGACAGGCACAATCCCCGCATGAATGGGTCATCTGGCCCAGGGAGGTCCCCCCAATGCTGCTCATGCCGCCGCACGGGACCGCGCTTAAGGTAGAGGTACTCGCAGCGCAAACTGGAAGGCGAAAGGGCGATGACCTCTATTCCACACCTCTTGCGTGTTCAACTGGACCGGCTGCTCAGGCGGTCGCCGGGATTCCGGCAAACCAGCCAGGGCGCAGCGCAGGCGCTGCATGCCGTGATCCTGAAGCGCGGCGAGTCGGCCCGCCGGGGTGCCGATGTGCTGCATGGCAAATTTATCGGCCACCCGCTGCACCCGATTCTGACCGACCTGACCCTCGGCAGTTGGGTGCTGGGGACGCTGTTCGATTTCATCGCCCTGTTTCCTTTCTCCCGATCGGCGCGCAAAGCAGGCAACCGCCTGGTGACGCTGGGCACGATTTCCGCGGTGCCGACCGCCCTGACCGGTCTGACCGATTACTCCGCTATCGAGGCAGAGGCCGCCGATTATGGCCTGCTGCACGGTCTGATGAACGCGATGGCTTTCTTCTTCTATTTCCGGTCGGTGCGATCGCGTTTCAGCAATCATTATGGGCGCGCATTGATCTATTCCTCGCTGGGGTTGGGCTGTGCGACCCTGGCTTCCTGGCTGGGCGGCGAACTGGTGTTTCGCCAGCGTGTGGGCGTGAATCATGCCGAAGGGGATGAAATCGAGGACTGGACGCCGGTGCTGGCGGAGGCGGACCTGGCCGACGGCAACCCTACCGCGTCGAGGTGGCCGAGTCGATTCCGGTCTTACTGTACCGCGAAGGCGAGGCGATTGATGCCATCGGCGCGGTGTGCAGCCATGCGGGGGGACCGCTGGAAGATGGCAGTTTCGCCGACGGCTGCGTGGAATGCCCCTGGCACAACTCCGTCTTTGACCTGCGCGACGGCCACGTCGTCCACGGACCAGCCACCTTCGACGAGCCGCATTATCAGGTGCGCATCCAGGACGGCCAGATCGAGGTCCGCAACAGGCTGCTCGATCTCGATGCCGACGTCATCCTGGTGGATGAGGCCCCGCACCGCGAGAATGGACGGACCGCGACAGACGAAATCCTGAAGGAAGAGACTGCGGTGGATGGGGAATAACCCGAAAGGAACAGGCGATGCCCTACGACAAACTCTCGGACTTACCCGACAGCGTGCGCGACAATCTGCCGAAGCACGCGCAGGAAATCTATCAAGCGGCCTACAACAACGCCTGGGACGAGTATAAGGACCCGGAGGATCGCCGGGGGGATGCCAGCCGTGAGGAAACCGCGCACCGCATCGCCTGGGCCGCCGTCAAGAAGCAGTACGAGAAAAACGGCGATTCGGGTAAGTGGAAGAAGAAAACCAGTTAGTTCCCCTTGTGGAGTGTCGCACCGGTGAGAGGTTTGACGGGGCCTCCTGCTGGTGCGGTCCTTTTTACAGCAGGTTGCCCAGGTCCCGTTACTCGTGCCGCAGCGCGTCGATGGGGCTGAGGCGGGCGGCGCGGTTGGCGGGATAGGCCCCGAAGAATGCGCCGGTGCCGATGGTGATGAACGTTGCCAGCAGGATGCTGCTCAGCTTGACCTCTACCGTCAGGTCGGGGACCGCCGCCGAAGCCAGGGCCGAAAAGCCCATTGCGATCATCGTCCCGATGAACCCACCGGTCATCGCCAGCACGATGGATTCGGTCAGAAACTGGGTGAGGATGTCGGGCCGCTGCGCGCCGACCGCTTTGCGCAGGCCGATCTCACGGGTGCGCTCGGTCACTGTGACCAGCATAATATTCATGATGCCGATGCCGCCGACCAGCAGGCTCACCGCTGCGACCGCGGATAAAAGGCC
>JAIOHO010000078.1 GCA_019912905.1 Anaerolineae bacterium | reverse complement strand
GACGACTCGCAGACTTCCTTCCCAGGGTCATCCGGCGCTTCGAATGGATCCAGCAACGGTAATCCCCAGAATGACGGGACTCCCGGCAGCGATCAATCCGGCGCGCCCGGTCAGTCCGGATCTCCCGGCTCACAATCCGGGCCGGGCGGCACCGGCGGCAGTCAGGGACATAGTCAGGATGACGAAACCAACGCGGCGGGCATTCCGCTGGTTGGTCTGACCGGTGCGGGTCTGGCTGGTAAAAAGGATGACGAGGAAGAAGAGCCTGAAGACGATGACCTCAACATCCCCGAATACGTCTCGGCTGCCAACCGTCCGTTGGTCGATGAACTCATCGCGAAGCATCAGGATCTGGAAGACACCCAGAATCGGTTGACCGAACTCCTGGATTCGCGGACCGAAAAAGCTGCCGTGCTGGAACGCTTGCAGGCCGCCGCGTTAAACAGCGATGACAAGTCACTGCTGGATCGAATCGACCAGCTTAAAAAAGACATCACTGACATCGACACGGAGATGTATTACGCCAACGACCGGCTACCCGGCTTGCAAGAGGAAGTCGATGCGCTACAAAAACGGGTCGATCTGATCTCGCTTGGTCCCGACGCGGACCTGGACGCGATTCGTAAGTTAGAGGGCGGCGAAACCTCCCAGTGGATCAGGGATGCCACCCACAATGAAGACAATACGGTGAACTGTGTCAACTACATCGTCAACCGCATGGCGATCCCCGGCGAACTCCCGTTAAATGCGCACCTGTGGGACGATCAGGCCATCAAATTCGCTGACAAGTACGGCATCAAGGTTGGGACGGTACCGCTGGAAGGCTCGGTCATCGTGATGGAGCGCGAACACTCGTATGCCAACGACATCTACGGCCACGTGATGTACGTGGAAAAGGTGGAGGATGGCATCGTGTGGGTGACGGATAACACCTACCCGGACAAACTCGTGCGGCTGGATGACCTGACCACCGAACTGAGCGGGCCGTATATCAAGTATCTGTACTTCCCCTGGCAGACGCAGGTATAAGCTGCGCCTGCCCGTTTGCGGCCCGTTCGCGCAGGGCATCCACGCAGCCGGGTGGCGCCAATGCAGAGCCGAGCATGGCCTTGCCGGGTACATTGAGGCCGTGAAAATCCGACCCCCCGGTCATCACCAGATGATGCATCTCGGCCAGTTCGCGGGCGCGCGCTTCGATTTCGGCGGAATGCGCCGGGTAATACACTTCGATTCCGTCCAGTCCGGCGGGCACCAGCCGCTCGACGACCGCTGGAAAGTCGGGGACATAGATGGGGTGCGCCAGCACTGCCACGCCACCGGCCAGGTGAATCAATTCGATAGCTTCTTCAGGGGAGAGTGTTTCGCGGGCGATATAAGCCGGTCCGCTGCGGCCAAGGTAGCGGTCAAAGGCTTCTCGGGTATCTGCCACGTATCCGGCTTCGACCAGCGCACGCGCCACATGCGGGCGTCCAACACTTTCGCCGCCAGCCAGCGCAGCAACCTGCGGCCAATCCAGCGGTATACCCAGCGCGGCCAGGCGCTGAACCATCTGCTGTCCGCGCTGAAGGCGATTCTGTTGGAAGTGCTGGAGGCGTTGCTGGAAATCAGGATGGCGCGCGTGGATAAAATAGCCGAGCACATCGACTTTTTGTTCATCCCTGCGCGCGCCAAGTTCAATACCGGGAATAACCGCAATCTGATCGCGCGCTGCCAACTGCGCCGGGGCAATACCCGCTGTGGTATCGTGGTCGGTGACGGCAATCACACTCAATTCGAGGTGGACTGCCAGCCGAACCAGTTCTTCAGGTGTAAACTGCCCGTCTGACGCGGTGGTGTGCGCGTGCAGATCGGCCTGGATCATGGACGCGGTTCAACCCGGAAACGAACAGCGGTCCTCTCCTGCCCATCAATATCCACTTCCGTAAAAAAGGGCGTGAAGATGATGTCGATCTCATCGCGGCTGAGGTAGCCGCGCGCGATCGCCAGTGCCTTGACTGCCTGATTGACGGCCCCAGCACCGATGGCCTGGACTTCGGCGTAATGATGTTCGCGCATCACCGCCGCGATAGCCCCTGCGACCGCGGTGGACCGTGACTTGGCCGACACCTTGATGATATCAACTTTGGACGGCTCGGGATCCATGATAGGCGCTTCCATAAACTCATCTGTGTCTGATGGAGAGGGGAATGAGCTGGCACTGTAGTGATCTGTCATAGTTTTTCGCCTAATCTCCAAACAAATCTAGTAACATATTAATATGAAGTACAAATTTCACTTTTATTTTACACGAAATCGTGTGGAGAGTCCACAAATGGGTTTCACCAATAGCTCGCCTGTTCGCATATCGCAGGGCCATCGCATCGGATTTCGGCTGCTGGTAGAAATTATCCCAATGTTAAAAGTTAGACACGTGTCCATAAAAATGGCGATTTCAGGGCAAAAACAGCTCGAAATCCTAGATGTAGGGTCTTACAGGGCTTCGAGCCACTAAATCTAGGTCTTATATTCCATATGACTCCCATGCCCTGAATTCCCAAATTTGCGAGTTGGATGACTGATTTTTCCCAACCTTAAAATGTTGCAAAATAGGCCGTTTTTAGCCCATCGTCGGTTGAGGTTTCGAGTCGATTTCGCTATACTGTATGCATCGTGTGATAGCCAGCACACGATGCAAAAACATCGCCTCAGATGTTTTTCGTGGGGGATCAACACACCACCCCCATCTTGAGAACCGACCAAATTTGAATCGGAAATAACAACCGGAAACGGGCAAACACTGCCCGGCGTTGCCCTCTTGCTGGCGCTTGGCAGCAGGTCAGGGTGATTTCAGCATCTCTAGGATTCGGAACCGTGAAACCGCAAGACGCGTGGAACGCAGCACTCAACCAGTTAGAAATCCAACTGGATCGCGCCAATTTCGATACCTGGCTGCGGGATGCCGTGTTCCTTTCATTTGAACCCTCGGCACGGCCCACCGACCCGGCTGTGTTTGTCATCGGCGTGCGCAACAGCTTCGCGCGTGATAATTTGCAGCACCGGCTGTACCGCAGCGTGCGCCGTATTCTGGGTGATGTCTACGGCAGCCCGATCGAACTGAGATTTGAAATCCACAAATGTGAAGAAAGCCCGGTGCGGGATGCAGCGGAGGATATGCCGCTTTTCCAATATATGGCCCGCCAGATGCCCGCCGCTCCATCAATCCCCCTGCACGAGCAGATCATCACCACTCGCCAGCCGGATTTACCGGACAGCCAGCTCAACCCGCGTT
>JAIOHO010000823.1 GCA_019912905.1 Anaerolineae bacterium | reverse complement strand
CCTTCCGTCGCACGAAGCTGAAAGGCTGCTGGCTGCTGGGCAAGCCGGGCCACAGCGAGGTGGCGACCTCCACACGCCTGCCCAGCGCCCCGATTCCGATGAGCCTGGAATCCGGCCAGACGGTATTCGCCTACGTGGGAGATACCTGGGGCGGCGGCGTCCTCGCCAGCGAAGCGATCCGGCAGGTGATCGAAGCCGAGCGCGGGCGCTTCTTCATCGACCGGGAAGGTCAGGCGGTGTTCCTCAACCGGCATCACCTGCTGAAAGCCACCACCTCGGCGGCGCTGATTGCGGATGCGATGGCTGCCGTCGATTATGTCTACGGCGCGGAGACGGTCAGTCAGGTGCAGGTGCGCTTGCTGCCGCGCAGCCAGGGCAGCGCGGGCACCATCCTGTGGCAGCTCGATAATGCCCAGTTGATCCCGGCAGCCAGCGATCCCCCGGTCCAGGTGGTGGCGCGCTTCCGCGATGACCAGAAGCGGCCCATCGGCGCGCTGGCGATTATCCCGCCGGTACCGCAGTTGGATTATCAGGGCCGGGCCAGAGAGGACGGCAGTGGCCCAGACCTGACCAGCAGCCTGGACGTTCGCCTGCGCCAGACGGATTTCAGCGCGGCGTTGCTGGAGATCCGCAACCGGAGCCAGATTGATGTCTTTTTACAGCCGGGGGCGCGACTGCGCGGCACGCCCCTCTACACCGGTGACCCGCTGTTTGTCGAGCAGGTCAGCTATGGCAGCCTGGCGCAGTACAGCCCGCAGGCCCTTCGGCTCGATCTGCCCGTCCTGGATTCGGTGGCCCAGGCGGACTCGCTGGCGCGGTACGAACTGGCCCGCCGCAAGACGCCGCGCGGCCAGGTGCGCAGCCTGACGCTGAGCACCCGTCAGCACGCCGCCCCGATCCTTGAACGGTCGCTATACGACCGGGTGACGGTGCAGGAGGCTCAGACCGGCCACAGTGCGGACTACTTCATCGTGGCCGAGGCGCACACCGTCGATCTGGGCGGGTCGCGCCATCACACCACCTGGACGCTCGAAAGCGCCGACGCGACCCGCTTCTGGGTCCTGGGCCAAAAACACCTGAATGACGATACGGTGCTGGCCTACTAAAAACCGCTCTCAGGAGTAATTCACAGTCCTTCCGTAAAACCACCCATAGACAGGCAAAGGAGACGCAATGCCTTCCAACTGGACGACGCCCATCACCTGGAACGTCGATCAACTGGTGACCAATACTGACCTGAACGAGCAGGTACGCGATAATCTCGATTACCTGCTCAGTCCCAACCACGCGCGTATCGTGCGCGACAACGGCGGCAACTACACCATCACCAACGTCACGACCTTTCAGGACATCGATTCGACCAACCTGTCGATCACCATTCAGACACATGGCGGGCCGGTGCTGGTGCATTTTCAGGCCACCGGCTGGACCGCAGGCACGGCGCACGATGTCTATTTTGACCTGGCAGTCGATGGTTTTCGCGTCGGCACCGCCTTTACCCAGGGGTTAGGGACGCATATCGGCGACGGCTCGCAGCGCCAGGTCATCACGCTGCTGCTGCTGCTGACGGATCTGTCCGCCGGGGTGTATACCCTGCGCCCCCAATGGCGGACCGCGCCGACCGATATTGCGACTCTGTATGCCGACTCCACCCGTAATCCGGTCATCTTTGAGGCGATTGAACTATGATCCAGCGAAGTTACACCCTCAACGGCTTGAATCGGGAAGCGCTCAACGCCCAGCTTGGGGCGGCGCTCGGAGTGGTTTATGTCGGATTTGCGGATCGCGACACGCGGGAAGGTTTGATCGTGACGGTGAACCTGACCGGGGCCGCGACCCAGGCCGACATCGATCGGCTCAACGACCTGATGGCGGATCATGACCCGCGCCAGCTGACCCCGACGCAGCAGGCCCGTCAACTGCGCGAGCAAAAGTTAGCCGAGGCCCGCCGGGATTACAAAGGTGTCGATCTCGACCCGGCGGATTTCATGAGCGAGAACGCGTCCATTCAGACGCTGGCGGCCAAAGTCGCCTGGCTGGAGCAGGAAATCGCGGCGCTGCGGGGAGAGTGATGATTTTCAGGGAGGGTACAAAGCCCATAGGCATCAAGATCAGCGAATGATCTAAGGATGTGCCGCCAGTCGCTCAAAGCAACTGGCTACCCAAAAGCCTGGAAGCCCGCTGAAGCAGGCTGAACAGCCCTCTTCGAGAGGGCTTCCCGTCCTGGGAGGGATAGCCGGGGGTCTTCCAGCCTCCGGCGGCAAAGTATCTTAACTTGATGTCTATGGGTACAAAGCCCTCCCTGGTTTTTGATTCGGGCGAATTCCGAGACTGTTTACCTGGTCCAGAAGGTTTCTGACAGGTACTTGTAGGCATTGTCAGGGAAGATGGTGACGATGATGCCCGGTCTGCCCTGGTCCGCCAGTTCTTCGGCAATATGCAGGCTGGCGACCATCGCCGCTGCCGCGCTGATGCCGACCAGATAGCCTTCCTTGCGGGCCAACTGAAGGGCCATGTCATAAGTCGCTTCGGTGCTGACCACCACGTTGCGGTCGGCTACTGCCGGGTCATAGATGCCGGGCTGGATGGCGCTGCCCATGTGTTTCAGCCCTTCCAGACCGTGAAAGGGCGAATCCGGCTGAAGGGAAATGATTTCGACCGCCGGGTTGTAATCCTTCAACCGCCGACCGGTGCCCATCAGCGTGCCGCTGGTCCCCAGTCCCGCCAGGAAATGGGTCACACTGCCCTGGGTCTGCTCCCAGATTTCGACGCCGGTGGTGTGGTAGTGTGCCTGCCAGTTAGCCGGGTTGTTGTACTGGTTGGCGTAGAAATATTTCTCAGGTTCCTTTTCGACCAGTTCGCGCACGGCCAGGATCGCCCCATCCGAGCCTTCCAGCGGGTCAGTCAGCACCACCTCAACGCCGTAAGCGTGCAGAATCGCCAGGCGTTCCGGGCTGGCATTGGCCGGGACGAACAGCTTGACCGGGATGCCCCGGGCCGCGCCGATCATGGCGTAGGCGATGCCGGTGTTGCCGCTGGTGCTGTCCACCAGGGTTTTCCCGGGGGTGAGCTGGCCGTCGAGTTCGGCCTGGCGGATGATGTGGTAGGCGGCGCGATCCTTGATGCTGCCGCCAGGATTGGCCCATTCCGCTTTGGCATAAATTTTGATGTCCGCAGGCAGATGGGCCGTGATATGACGGAAGGACAGCAGCGGCGTATTGCCGATCTGCGATTCAAGCGCGGCTGCGGCCACGTGCGTGCTGCGTTGCAGGTCAGGAATCTGTCGTAGTGCGACCACGATGTTTTTTTGTACCCCTCTCCGATATAACAAAAAGGCCAGCAGACAAATAAAAAGCGCGAAACGCCTCGCCTATTCAGGGACGTTTCGCGCTTTAGGGTCTGCTGACCCAGTGAAGTTCTGACTTCGTCTGTCTAAAGCGGTTCTATCGCCCCTGCCTCAGACAGATACAACAATACTGCTGCATTGGATTGTGGCTCCAAAATTTGAATGCGCCCTCAGCATAACCGAACCTGCGTCCGTTTGTCAATGATTCCAGCAAACCTTTAACGAACTCCTTCAGCAGCACTAATGGATTCCCCGGCCTTTGCCCGACGGGTAGAGATTGGTTAGAGTCCGGACTCGAAGGCGTATCGTGACGATTGGATTGTTTACTGAATGATTGGAAAGGAAGTACTACGATGTCGATAGCGCGACGCACTCTGGGAAGAACCGGGCTGGAAGTCACCCAACTGGGCTACGGCGCGATGGAAGTACGCGGAAACCGCATCTGGGGTGGCCGCCCCTGTACGCCGCAACAGGCACAGACCATCCTCAAGGCTGTGGTCGATTCCGGGATCAATTTTATTGATACGGCCAACGACTACGGTACCAGCGAGTTGTATATGGGCCGCTTCCTGGCCGACCGGCGCGACGAATTTTATGTGGCGACCAAGTGCGGCTGCCAAATGCTGTACGCGGGCGATCACGACGAGACACCGCATGTCTGGACGCGCGAGAATATCCTGCGCAACATCGCCGATTCGCTGCAAAAGATGCAGACCGATTACGTCGATGTGCTCCAACTGCACAACCCGGACGTGGCGACCGTTGAGGAGAACAAGCTGGTCGATGTGCTTCAGGAACTCAAGCAGGCTGGGGCGGTGAAGTATATCGGCTGCTCGGCGACTTCGCCGCACCTGGCGACCTACATCGACTGGGGCGTGTTCGACGTCTTCCAGATTCCCTACTCGGGGCTGGAGCGGCGGCACGAAAATCTGATCACCAAGGCGGCAGAAGCTGGGGCGGGCATCATCATTCGCGGCGGCGTGGCACGCGGCGAACCGGGCAGCGGCCTGGGTAATCAGGACCGCTGGGGCACGTTCGAGAAGGCCAAGCTGGACGAACTGCGGGCCGACGGCGAAAGCCGCACCGCCTTCCTGCTGCGTTTCACGCTCAGCCACCCGCACTGCGACACGACCATCGTCGGCACGATGAACCCGGCGCATTTGCAGGAGAACCTCGACATCGCCAGTCGCGGTCCGCTGCCGGCGGATGTGTATGCCGAGGCCAAGCGGCGGCTCGACGCAGCCGGAGAACGACCCGAATAGCTTCCCGTTTCAGAAGACAGGTGGGGGCGCGACATCTGCCGCGCCCTTATGAATCGTGCATCCCGAGCTTTTTGCGCAGTTCGACAACGTGATCCAGGATGCAGGAATAGCGGTCGGCCCCCTGGTTGTCGACGCAGCGCTCATAAGTGTCCAGCACCCCAGCCCACCAGGTTTATTACGTGAAGCAGTGATTCGACGACCCCTTACCGAATTGTCCCGGAAAAACCGGGACATTCGCACCTTCTGAAGATGCCTCCAGTAGACTAAAGTGAAATGAGATCAATCTGGCAGCTACTCGCCCTTCGACACGTTGGCAGAGGAAATTTTTGCCACAATCGAACTACAAGGATGGTATTCGATGAAAATAATGAAACTTGGCTTTCTCGTTCTCACGGTAACGCTCGTCCTGTCGATTGTCGGCTGGTTACCGAATGCAGAACCCGCCATTGCAGCCTATGCCCAGGATGATGCCGGGCTGACCTCCATGCCCGTTGCGGAACCCCCGGTGTTGGACGGGCTGGCGGATGATGGCGTCTGGGCAGATGCGCCTGCGGTTGAGGTTTCTACTCGCAGGGGAGCTAACGCTGGCGACACGACAATCACCCTCCAATCGGTCTATAGCGAAGATAGGGTGTACTTCCTGATTCAGTGGGACGATCCCACCCAAAGCTTCCTGCGCTCACCCTGGGAAATGCAGGCTGATGGAACATGGGCACAGCTTAAAGATCCGGAGGATAAAGGCGGCGACAATAACGTCTGGTATGAGGACAAGCTGGCGATAATCTGGCCGATTAACAACAGCATTGCGGATTTCGAATATGATGGCTGCGGCGTCGCCTGTCATCGGTCCAGCGAAGGTGACCCCAAACCCTATGGCAATAAGTACACCGAAAACGAAGGTGAAATGGGTGACATCTGGCATTGGAAATCAGTCCGCAACCTGAACCAGATGCATGATCAATATCTGGACAACACGCCCTATTCTGCCGACACCCCGGAGGCAGGTCGCCACAGTGATCCTTCGGACTCGGGTGGTTATCATAATAACATCAACGAGGATAAGACCGCTCCGGCATTCATGCCTGCTGGTGACTTTCCGCATGATGGCAGCCCGGGCTTCATTCTGGAAAGCGAAGCCGTGCCATTCGATCCTTCCGTGTTCCAAGCCGGTGATCGGCTGCCTGGCATCGTCATCAGCGAATTTGTGGGCGATGGCGGCGACATCTCTGCCGGATGGACATGGGCAGATGGTATGTGGACACTTGAAATCGGGCGTGCGCTTGTGACTGGATCCGAATTTGATGTGCAGTTTGATGATCTGGCCGCCACCTACTATTTCGGGATTGCCAATTTCGATAACGCGCAGGTGCGTCATTCGTTCGCACGCGATCCGATGGCTTTCGTCTTCCAGCAGTAATTGGAAAACCATGTGTGGTGATGGACGGACGGGGACTGCCAATGCAGCCCCCGTTTTTTTACCTGCTGACGAACGTGTGATGGTAGAATGCAGGATATCCGGACAACATAGCGGTTAATGGCAGTGCTTCTCCTATGGAAGCCACACGCGAATTCTTTATCATCAATCGCACAATCGTCCTATTCATTTACGGCCTCACATTCTTTGTGATGGGACTTGCTGTTTTTTTGCAGTCCCGGCGATACAGCCGTTTGCGACTTGCCCGCGACTTGCGCTTGCTGGCAGCGTTTGGTCTTCTACATGGCATTCATGAATGGGGAGCTATGTTTATCCCCATACAGGCTTCGTACATGCCGCGGGTAATCATTGATTTCCTCCAGACACTTCAGGTGGTTTTGCTGGCGGTATCCTTTGTCTGCCTGTTGATGTTTGGAGCGGTGACCCTGGAGCGGCGCTTTCCCTGGCTGAAGAGGCTGGTCGTTACCGTTGGGGCTGTCTGGGGAGTCGGGTTCTGGTTGCTGTATTATACCCTCCCGGCTGTTGAAACCTGGCACCTGTTATCCAACATCTGGGCCCGGTACCTGCTGGCATTACCAGGCAGCCTGCTGGCTGCCTACGGCTTACGCTATCAGGCCCACACCAGTATTGTGCCTTTGAATATCGGTCGCATTTATCAGACACTGCGTATCGCTGGGGGTGCCCTGATTGCTTATGCCTTCTTTGCAGGGCTTGTCGTCCCTACAGCGTCATTTTTCCCCGCCAATATGCTCAACTATGCACTGCTTGCGGACACTATTGGCATTCCGGTTCAGGTATTACGATCATTAATCGGGCTTGTCCTGGCAATTACGATCATTCGTGCTCTGGAGATTTTTGAAATCGAGCTGGATCGCCTCATTGAGCACATGGAAGTGGAACGCATTCAGGTAGCCGAGCGCGAACGCATCGGACAGGAAATTCACGATGGCGCCATTCAGGGCGTCTATTCTGCGAGTCTCATTCTCGAGTCGATGGAATCGCTGGTGGACGAGGATTCGGAATTAGCCAGGCGACTGCGACAGGCGAAAAGCGTCTTAAATGCCGTCAATCTGGATCTGAGAAACTATATGGTTGCCCTGCGCACCGAGACATCGCCTGATCCATTAATTCCCAGCCTCCGGGACCTGATTGCTAATCCGCGTTTTCGGGGCCTATTGAATATCGATCTGGAATACGATCTCGAGCCCAGCCTCAAGCCTATGCAAGTGCATCATGTTATGGCAATTGTGCAGGAAAGCCTGTCGAATACCTTGCGCCACGCACGGGCGCACCATGTTAAGATTTCCGTCAAGCGGGTTCATCATTCGATCTGTCTGTGCATCGCTGATGATGGACGGGGGTTCTCCTCACAGACTGCTCCCGTGAGTTACGGGCTGCGTTCCATGCGCGATCGGGCACGCTTGCTGGGCAGCCATCTCGATATTGATAGCACACCAGGCAAGGGCACGAAAGTTACCCTGATGCTACAGGAAGAGAAGGCGTGATGGCTACCTTAAATATTATGCTGGTGGACGATCACGAAGTTGTGCGCATGGGCCTGCGCATGGTGCTGGAACAGGTACCCGATGTGAAGATTGTGGTTGAAGCCGGATCGGCTGACGAAGCGGTCCGGTTATGTGGTACTTGTCAGCCAGATGTCGTGATCATGGATATTCGGATGCCGCCCGGCCATAGCGGTATTGATGCCTGCCGCGAAATGGTGCAGCACTGGCCGCAAACCCGTGTGATTATGCTCACCTCTTATGC
>JAIOHO010000822.1 GCA_019912905.1 Anaerolineae bacterium | reverse complement strand
AGGCTATCTGATGTCTGCGATTGGTATGGAAATCCTCGGCCCGATTCTGATCATCGCAGCGATCGTCTCGCTGATCTTATTCCAACTGACTGTGAAGTAGTCGCCAGCCTCATCGGGTCAAGACTCAAGATTCTGCTTGGTATAAAATGGCCGCGGGGCACGCCCCTGCTGTCGAAAATTCGAGTTTGCGTTAACATGGGGACAATGCTCACGGACAGGGAGGACTCGGCGTATGGAAATTCTTGGCATTGATATTGGCGGCTCAGGCATTAAAGGGGCACCAGTAGACACGGCCAGAGGCGTACTCACTGCCGAACGCCATCGCATCCCCACTCCCCATCCCGCGACACCCGATGACATCATCGAAGTCGTCACGCAGTTGATCGACCACTTTACCTGGAAAGGTTCGGTTGGCTGCACTTTTCCAGCCATCATCAAACATGGCGTAACCTTCAGCGCCGCCAATGTCGATAAAGCCTGGATCGGCTTTGAAGCGGAGGCTGCCTTGCGTGAGGCGACTGGCTGCGAGATTATGCTCATCAACGACGCCGACGCTGCGGGACTGGCAGAAATGCGTTTCGGCGCAGGCCAGAATCATCAGCGCGAGGTGGTATTTGTGCTGACCCTGGGCACCGGGATCGGCAGCGCGATTTTCGTGAGCGGCGAACTGCTGCCGAATGCGGAACTCGGCCACCTGGAAATCAATGGCAAAGAAGCCGAGAAGTGGACTGCGGACAGTGCGCGCAAGCGAAAAGATCTGACCTGGAAAGAGTGGGCGATGCGTTTAAATGCCTACCTGAGCCATCTTGAATTTCTCTTTTCGCCGGACGTGTTCATCCTGGGCGGCGGCGCAAGTAAAAAGTTCGACAAGTTTGAACCCTTCCTGACGACTCAGGCACTCACAGTCCCGGCCCGACTGCGCAATGAAGCGGGCATCGTCGGCGCGGCACTGGCGGCGACTCGCCTCGGCCCCTGACCGATCCGCTCGTCATCGCAAGTCAGGCATCCAGATAGAGGATCGCAGAGAACGCCAGCGTCCCGCCGGAATGGTGAATGATCCGGCTGGCGGCAAGTTCCAGCGCGTCCTGAACCTCATCGACAGGGATGATGCCGCAGCCATCCACCAGCAGCAGGATGTCCTGGGTATCCAGCGTGATCTTGGTGTAATCGGCGTCGCGGTAATTGAAATCCAGGCAGATGACGCGCGCTTGATCGGCATACACCAGTTCGCCCGCTTCGATGGGTTGTGCGGCTTCATCCCCCAGGGGTTCGAGCACCTCACCCGATCGCGCAAAGCGCAGTTCAACCGGGAAACTCAGGCGCGAAGCATCATACGCTGCCATCGGGATCAGGGTTTCCGCCGACGTCAGGTTGTAGGCATCCACGACGGTATTGATCGTCGGCAAACCGCCCCGAGTGATGCGCCGCAGCAGGGCTTCCGCGCTCGGGTTGCGCTTGCCGGGGTCCACGCCAAACGCCCGGTAGAGTTCACGGTACGCTTTGATCCGGTCCAGCGACCCCAGGTTGATGCCCTGATAACGCTGAGTCAGTTCTTCCGCAGTTTTGGCCTTCAGCGCATCCAGCGCATCATCCTGAGCATGAACCTGTACGCTGCGCACCAGAGCCACCCCGATTCGCAATTCAGGGAACTGCGCCAGGACTTCGGATTGGATCGTCAGGGTCTGGCCGTAGACCGCGTCCTGACGCCGCTCCTCGATCCGAAACGAGGCTGCCGCCAGATACTGGATACTCTCGACCTGCTGTAAACGCCGCACGACGAAATCTGGCGGCAGTGCGGCCAGCAGTTCACCGGCCCGCGGCCCGCTGGTCCGGCCTAGAAAGGCGCGGTAAATCACCTGAAACGCCTGCCCCGGCTTCAGTCCCAGCCCGGTCGCGATGTCGTAGATCGCCTTATGAATCTGTTCCCCATTGGGCGCGTCCTGCTTGCGATACCAGTCGATCAGCCCGGTCAGGAAACCACGCTGCTCCCCCGTCAGGCTGCGGGCGGCATGGGGTACGGCATCCTGCACGACAAATATCGCGCTCTCGGGGGCAAAACGTTCCAGCCACACGCGCGTATAGGCGATGCGCTTCTGAATCTCGCTGGCTTCTTCCAGCAGCAGCGGCGCGCCCTTATGCGCCTCGAAATGTTTGAGCGAATCGACCCCTGGTATCTGCGACACGGTGACGACGTGCATGAAGCGAGGCCGGTAGTAAGGGAGCAGTGGCGCGTCCCGCTCAATCTGGGAGAGTTCGAAAATACGCTTCTGCCAGTTCTCGTCCGGTTCGTTGGTTTCCTTGAAATAATTCTCCGCCGCCGTGTCGAATTCATCGTACAGACGCGGCACCGAATCTTTGTCGAGGTTAAAATTAATCGCCGTGCGCGGACGCGTCCGCACCAGCAGGTAGCGCAGCAGTTCGGCAGGCAGCGCTTCCGAAACCTCCTTCGCAGAAAAACCGATGCCTTTAGACGAACTCATCTTGCCGCCTTCCAGCAGCAGGAATTCGTAAGGGATATTCGCTGGGGGTTCGGCCTTGAACACCCGCCGTGCCACCGCCTCGGCCACGTCGCGCGAGCCGCCTTCGACCGAGTGATCCATACCGGCACCCTCGACGTTGACACCCAGCACCTGCCAGCGCGCCGCCCATTCCAGTTTCCAGGGCAGTTTGCCGTGCCCGTCAAACGGGCTGACTGCGCCTTCATGCCCGCATCCCTGGGCATAGTCCATCGCGTCCCGTTCGCAGCGGTAATACACTTTCTCGCCGTCGAACCTGTAAACACGGGTCATAGCAATGCGCCCGCAGTTTTCACAGATCGGGTTGAAGGGGAACCAGCTATCCTCGCGGTCCGAGTTGCTGACTTCGAGATAAATCGCCCGGATTTCCGCCGCATTTTCGAGGACGGTCTTGATCACCCCGTTCATCCTGCCGGAGCGATACAGATCGCTCATGCGGTACGGAGTCGGGAAGATGCCCAGAGCATGCTGGACAGCCATAAACTCATCGTAGAAATACTCGGCATAGCTGCGGTCGCTGCCATCCGGGGCAGGGATCACGCACAGCGGCTTGCCGAGATACGGTTGGTAAAGATCATGCGACAGGCTCGGCGGCACGGCATCCAGGGCGTCATAATCGTCGCTGCCATACAGGAGCGTCGCTTTACGGCCTGCATCCAGAGCGGCCCGGTAGATCATGTTATGAATCACCGGCCCGCGCAGCGACCCGACATGCGCGCTGCCCGAATACGTCTTGGAGTCATTGAGGATCACTTCATCCGCGTCAAGATCGGCGATGATCTGATCCGCCCAGTACAATACGGCCATGTTCTCTACCCTGTGTGGAAGCCAATCAAAAGGCACGGCGCGCCTGCCGTGCCCATTATATGCGCGCAGATGATTTCATTCTAGCGCGGGATTATGAAACTACGCCTTCTCCGCCACTGGCAGGTCTTCCAGCAGCACCGCCTCGACCCGTTCCAGCGCCCAATCCATCTCTTCGCGTGTGATGGTCAGCGGCGGCGCAAACCGGATCACATCCTTGTGGGTCTCCTTGCACAGCACACCGCGTTCGAGCAGGCGCAGGCAGAAGGGACGCGCACCACCCAATTCAGGCTTCAAAGCGACTCCCACCAGCAGCCCCTTGCCGCGCACCTCGACCACATGCGGGCTTTCCATCGCGTTCAACCGGTGCCTCAGATAATCGCCCATCTCTGCCGCGCGTTCGGTCAGATGCTCGTCCACCAACACACTGAGCGCCTCACTCGCCACCGCACAGGCCAGCGGATTGGCCCCGAAAGTGCTGCCATGTTCGCCCGGCACGAACAACCCCAGCAGATCCGCCTTGGTTACAATGGCCGAGACCGGCAGCACCCCGCCGCCCAGTGCTTTGCCAAGAATGAGAATATCCGGTTCGATATCGTCGTGCTGGAAGCAGAACAGCTTGCCGGTTCGTCCCAGGCCCACCTGGATTTCGTCCGTCAGCAGCAGGATGTTGTGCCGGTCGCAAATCTCACGTACCCGCCTGAGGTAGCCTTCGGAGGGTACATTGATCCCGCCCTCCCCCTGGATGGGTTCCACGAGAAATGCCACCGTATTCGGCGTAATGGCTGCTTCCAGAGCATCGGAATCGCCAAAGGGAACAAACCGGAAGCCAGGCGTCAGCGGCCCAAAGTCGTGCTTGTAGGTTTCTTCTGAAGAAAAACTGATGACCGTCGTCGTTCGGCCATGAAAATTATTGTCGCAAACGATAATCTCCGCCTCGTAGCGTGGCACACCCTTGACCTGATAGCCCCATTTGCGCGCCAGCTTGATCGCCGTTTCCACCGCCTCCGCACCAGAATTCATCATCAGGGCTTTGTCCATGCCGCACAATTCGGATAGCTGCTGTAGCAGGTGCCCAAGCTGGTCATTGTGGAACGCACGCGCCGTCAGGGTCACCCGATCCATCTGGCGTTTGGCCGCTTCGATGATGCGTGGGTGCCGATGACCATGACTGAGTGCCGAATAGCCACTCAACATGTCGATGTAGCGTTTGCCTTCGACATCCGTCACCCATACCCCCTCAGCTTCGGCAATCACCACCGGCAGAGGATTGTAATGATGTGCTCCCCACTGGTCAGTCTGTGCGATGATTTGCTGCGAGGTCGTCATACGCTGCGCTCCTTGAAATGCGGCTTCATAAACGGCAAATTAGACAAGATACCTGAATTTTATTAGGGAAATTATACAATATCGCCTCGAAATAAGGAATAAGATACCCGCCGGATGAGGCGACCAGCGTGCACGGCTTGTGGTCCTGAGATTAGGGGATGCAGTCGGCCAGCACGCGGAGCTGATGATCGCGGTGCGCTATCGTCCGGGCAACCGCGTCGTCCACCGAAGCACCCTGATGGATGATGTCATCCAGTGCCTGGGCCACCGCCGCCGGGTCATCAACCCCGGGAAAGATGACGTTGCGCCCAACCATTGCCCCGCGCACATTAGCCCCGGCTGCCATCCCTGCCGCGAAATCCTGAAATGTGGACTGCGGATCTTCTTTGGATGGCCCGCCCAGCAGGATAATCGGCAGCGTGGTCGCCATAGCCACCTGCTCATACGACTCGCAGTAGGGCAGCTTCAGCCACAGGTTACGCGACGAATCGCCAATGGCACTGGCAATGCCGACCAGCTTGATCAGTTCCTCAGCGCTGTTTCGGGTGACCCATTTACCATCCACGAGATAGGCACGAAGGGGTTCCACGAAGGCCGGCATCTCCTGGCGATTCAGGTCGTTGATGGCCTGCGCGCATTCGTACAGCGTCATCAGGGCACGTTCGTCGTCGGGCGTGAAGCGCAGCAGCATTTTGCCGCCATCCAATCGGGAGCGGGCCGCCGACTCTGCGGTATAAGCCGTGAAGCGGTCATGGAGTTCACCCTGCGCTCCCGCGATCCCCCCGCGCTGCATACAGGCGATCAGCACCTTGTCGTCCAAAAAGGATGTGCCACCGCCCTGCTGGACGAGGTAATCGACAATCAGCAGGTCGTCGATTACGTCCGGCGTGCCCATCACCCCATCGAATGTCGAGGCGGCCAGCACCCGCACGATGCGCCCCAGGTATTGGTGACGATTACCCATGCCGAGCGGGTCGCTGCCGCTGGACACCACCCCACGCGCCGGATGATCCGCCGCCAGGATGGTGAGCTTGCCGTCGATTGTCAGTTTGCTCCGGCGTTTGCGGGTCTGCGCCTGCCGCAGGATGATTTCCGGCGCGTCCACACGAATCTCAGTAATATGCTCAAACAAGCGCCGTGGAAAAAAGGCATCGAGATCAAACTGGTAGGTTCCGGTGGTATAAGAGGTCGCCATACGTCCGTCCGCTGCTGCGTCAGGTATCCATCAGGTGTCAGAGTCCGAGTGCGGCAGATTCTGCTGTAGAAATTGGTCGAGCTTGTCAGCATCCAGGCCGTTGACCGCCCGTGCGTCCGGGTACAGCATCAGGTTTGGCCCTGCGCCGCACATGCTCAGGCAGTTCGCCACTTCCAGCTTAACCGGCCCCGGAAACTGGTCGCCATTGATCCTGACCACATGAGCTTCTAGCTGGCGATAGAGCGGCTTGACTCGCCCACCCATATTGCAGTACTGACCCATGCACAAGACAATGCGCCGCCGCTTTGTGACCAGCGGGTCCATTAAAATGCCGCGACCAGGCCATCGGCACGCGGCTCGCTGCCGCCGAACAGCACGCCGCTGTACGGATCGCGCCGGATGATCTGGCCCCGTCCGAAGGTCCGCCGGTTCCGGCCTGTGACCGGGCGCACCTGATGCCCCATTTCAGCCAGTCGAGCCATTGTCGCCACCGGAATCCCCTCCTCCAGCAGCACCTCGCCATCGGGCTTGCCATCGAGAATGTACCAGCGCGGGCGGTTCAGCGCGGCCTGGGGGTCGAGGTCATCATCCAGCATGGCGCTCATCACCTGGAAATGACCCTGCGGCTGCATGAACCCGCCCATCACGCCAAAGCAGCCCCAGAACTCACCATCGCGCAGCGCCATCCCCGGAATAATCGTATGATAAGGGCGCTTGCCACCCTCCAGGGAGTTGGCGTGCCCCGGTTCGAGCACGAAACCCGCGCCGCGATTTTGAAGCCAGACCCCTGTCCCCTTAGCGACGATGCCCACACCAAAGCCCATGTACAGGCTTTTGATAAATGAGCAGGCATTGCCCTCGCCATCGACCACGCACAGGTAGATCGTATCCGACCCCGGCGGCAGCTTGCCATAGGTCGCTGGCGGCGTCATGGTATGGTCAGGCGAAATCAAGCGGGCACGTTCCTCGGCGTACTGCTGGCTCAAGAGCGCGTCCACCGGGACATTCGCCTGGCTCATATCGGCGATGTACTGGCGCGCATCCGCCCAGGCCAGCCGCATGCATTCGATCATCAGGTGCAGGCGCTCCGGGGAATCCCACGCCAGGGAACTCAGGTCAAACGTCGAAGCGATGTTCATCGCTTGCAGCGCCGCCAGTCCCTGACCATTGGGCGGGCACTCATAAACCGTCACACCGCGGTAATTGGTCAGAATCGGCTCGTCCCAGGTGGAATAATGACTCTTGAGGTCCTCAAGCGTCATGACGCTGCCCTGCTCCTGCAACGTCGAAATAATCGCTTCGGCGACCGGCCCGCTGTAGAAGGCATCCGGTCCCCCTTCGGCGATCATCCGCAGCGTCTTCGCCAGGGATGGAAGCTGCACAACCTGTCCCGGTCCTGGCGGTTTGCCGCCCGGCAGGTATTCCTCCGAGTTGACCGCATGTTTCAGAAACGCACCGGATGCCTGCCAGCCCGCGCCAAACGTCGGGGCCACCGGGTAACCCTCCCCGGCATAATGAATAGCATCCACCAGCACATCCGCCAGCGTCATCGTCCCATGACGCGCCAGAAGATCGGCCCAGCCGCGCACGGCGCCCGGCACGGTCACCGCATGCGCATGCAGCGGATTCACTTCCGTCCAGCCCCGCGCGCGCAGGTCTTCGAGGTGCAGCGCAGCGGGCGCACGGCCACTGCCGTTAAGCGCACTGACCCGTTTGGTCTTCGCATCAAAAAACAGGGCGAAACAATCGCCGCCCACGCCGCAGGCCCCCGGCTCGGTCACATTCATAACACTTGACGCGGCCACCGCCGCATCCGCCGCATTGCCGCCCTGACGCAGGATATTCAGGGCAGCCTGAGCCGCCAGCGGGTTGCTGGCCGCCGCCATACCCCGCCGAGCGGTGACCATCACCCGGCGCGAATCAAACTCGTAAGAGGTGGGTTTCATGATGTTTGCATCTCAGTTAATCCACATGGCAAATGATTATAGCTTAGAATAAGCCTATCGGTAGCAAATATATGACCACCCATGACGCTCGATCACGCACCGGCTATCCACAGACGCTCGTTCAGGCAGGCAATCGACCTTCTCACGCTCGTCATCATCGTGGGGCTAACCCTCGCCCACTGGTGGATTCTTATCCAGCAGATTCGGCTGGCGGAACTGTTGCCATTCTGGTTCTGGGAGCCGCATCTGACGGGCTTACCCGCGTGGGGCCTGGCACTCCTGCTGGCGGCGCTGACGGCATTCGTCTTGCTGCGAGTGTTCAACCACCCCGAACAACAGCGCATCAATCTTCTGCTGCTCATTCTGCTCGGCCTCAGCATCCAGTTCAGTGTCGCTCTGATGGAAGGACGCGGCACCTCGGAAATCAGCAATAACATGGTCACTACGGGCCACAGCGTTTTCGCCCGTGAAGCCGTCCAGTTCAGCAGCCTCGCTGACATCTTTGGCAGCTATCCATCTCTTACGGGAGAATCCCCGATCCTGGCGACGAAACCACCCGGCCCGCTGATTATTCACTGGCTGGCTTATCGCCTGAGCGTCTTGCTTCAGCCGCTGTTTCCGGCTTCCCTCGCGCCGCTCGACCTGCTCATCAGTTTCGCGACGTATTTATTTCCCGCCCTGGCTTATCTGGTACTGGTCCCGCTGGATCGGTTTGCACAGCCGCTGCTGCCCGACCGCAGCCGCTATGACCCCCTGATTCTGATCCTGTTTGTGCCCAGCATCACCCTGATGACTCTGCACGTCGATGAGTTTCTGCATCCCATGCTGTTTACGCTGGCCCTGCTGCTCTATTTTCAGGGACTCAGCACAGGTCGGATTAATCGTTTTCTGGCGGCAGGTGCCGTCACCTACCTGGCGCTGTTCGTCTCGTTTTCGATGCTGGCGATTCCGCTCTTTGTGCTGATCGCCGGGCTGCTCATCGACTATTTCATTCGCGACCGATTCCCAGAGGATCACCCACTCAGGCCGCCGCACGCCTTTCTGGTCGCCCATCTGACGATGATTACCGGCTTTCTTATCCTGCATATCCTCTTCGCGCTGCTCTGGGGTTACGATCTCTACGGCGACTTTTTGCGAGGCACCGAAGCCCACCAGATTTTCAAGACGACGGATTGGACGCTGGAGCAGACAGTCGGCATCGGCTTCACCAACCTGATCGAGTTTGCCTTCTGGACAGGCATCCCTCTGACTGGACTGTTTCTCCGAGGAAATATCCGTGCTGCCGGGCACCTGATCAAGCGGCAGATCGACACATTGGATGTGATCGCCCTGGCGACCGGCGGTCTCATTCTGGCGCTGGCCTTCTTCAGCAAGACGGCTGCGGAGACGGGACGTTTGTGGATCTTCCTCATACCACTGATGACGATCCCAGCCGCATCCGAGTTAGGGCATCTGGAGACTGTATGGTTCCGGCCAGGGAAGTGGAGTCGGGTTCTGCTGGTGCTCATCGTGGGCCTCCAGTTTGCCAGTATCCTGATGATGAAGGGCTTCCAGGATTTTTACTAAAATCGTGTAAAATGAGCCTTCCCTATTCGAGTACAGCAGACGATGAACACGCCTTATCATATCCTGATTATCGAAGATGACCCGGCGGTCGCCAGCAGCCTCCAAACGGGGTTGGAGCGCGATTCGTATCAGGTCACCTGGAAACAGACCGGCGCGGACGGTGTGCGTTTTGCCCGCGACCATACGGCCCACGTCATCATTCTGGATGTTCGTCTGCCCGATGGCTCCGGGTTCGATTTCTGCCGCCAGATGCGTCAGGCCGGCGTGCGCCAGCCGATCATCATGCTCACGGTCCACAAAGACGAAATGGACAAAATCCTCGGCCTGGAAATGGGCGCGGATGATTATGTCACCAAACCCTACAGCCTGAGAGAACTGCGGTCGCGGATTCGCGCGCAGTTACGCCGGGCCTATGGGGAATTGTCAAACACCGACGCCGACACGCTCTTTATCGATGAACTGACGATCGACCGGGGGCGCGGTCTGGTCCTGCGCGGCGACCAGCAGATCAACCTGACACCCACAGAATTCCGCCTGCTGGTGTTTCTGGCGCGGCACCACGGTCAGGCCCTGACTCGGTCCCAGCTATTGGATGCCGTATGGGGTTATGACAGCGAAGTGGAAAGTGATCGCATCGTCAACGTCCACGTCCGCCGCCTGCGTGAAAAAATCGAGGCCGATCCCAGTCACCCCATCCTCATCCTGACGGTTCCCGGAATTGGTTATCGACTTGCCGACGAGGTTACGGGTTTGTAATCGCAGCGCAACCGGCCTGCAATCCGCGCCTTCTAACCTGAGCGAAAAAAGGCACCTTCCGTGCGAGTTCATCTCATGTTTCTTCAATCGCTCCGCTGGCGGCTCCCCCTGACCTATGCAGCCATCGCCATGATCGCGGCCCTGGCCTTGGGGGTGGTGCTGCTGACCACGCTGCGCAGCTACTACGCCCAGGCGGAATGGGAATATCTCTTCAGCAACGCACAGGCCACCCGCCGTATCATCCACGAGCTGGAAAACCAGAATGTCCCCCGCGAAGATATCAACGCCCAACTGCAAAATATCGCCTTCCTCGCCCAGGTGCGGGTGCAGAGGCTGGACGAAGACCACAATCTGGTCAGTGATTCGGGCATCCCGGACGACAATATCCTGTCCATCGCCCGACGTCCCGGGGTGCGCATCTTTAATACCCGGTTTTACGAACAAGC
>JAIOHO010000821.1 GCA_019912905.1 Anaerolineae bacterium | reverse complement strand
TCATACGGGGTCGTCATCCGCGCACCTCGAATCCGATCATCTTCCAGGCGATTTCATCCCGATTGCCGCCGCTGCCGGGGTCCGCATAAAAGCCTTCGGCACAGTGCTGCACCAGCAGGTTGAAGAACATGGCAGGGTCCAGCGGCCAGGCCGTGCGAACGTTCCCATGTTCGACCCGTTCCAGCAGCACATCCTGGCGTGTGGCGTCAAGCGGTGCGAAACCGCTGCCATAGGCGGCCTGTGCTTCGATGTCCAGAGCGGCTAATCCCTGCTGGTAGCTCTCCAGCACGTCGCTCAGATCGCCCGCAAACTGCCGCAGCAGGTAATCGCCGACTCCGGCTTCCCAGCCGCCCGGCCAGTCATCTGGCGGGATGATGCGGTTAACGACGGCCTGTAACGTCTCCTGTTGTGTGGTCGAAAGCATCCCATTTGTCTCCCAGAAACGCGCGCTGAAAAAAGGCTCCGGCGCAAGAGTCTAGCGTGAAACCCGGTCGATGCAACCGGCGGTTACGACGACCGCCAGGCGGCTTGCAGCACACGAAACCAGTTGCGATAGGCGATCTTTTCCAGCGCGGTCTGGTCGAAGCCCCGGTCATGCAGGGCGGCGATCAGGCGCGGCAGGCTGGCGACATCGGGCAGGTCCTGCGGCATATCCGCACCGTCGAAATCCGACCCGAAGGCGACATGCTCCACGCCGATGTGCTGGGCGATGTAGTCGATATGTTCGACGATCCCCATCAGCGGCGTTGCTACACCGGGTCGCCCATCCCGGCGCAGGTTGCCCGGCTCGAAGATGACGCCGATCACGCCGTTGGATTGGCCGACCGAGTCGATCTGGGCATCGGTCAGGTTGCGGGTCGAGGCGCACAGGGCATGCACCCCGGCATGGCTGACCACCAGCGGCGCAGTGGTGAGGGCAGCGGCATCCCAGAAGCCGCGTTCGTTGAGATGGGCCAGGTCGATCTGAATGCCGAGGCGGTTGCAGGCGCGCACCAACTGTTTACCGGCAGGGGTCAGGCCGGGACCGGTATCTGGCGAATGGGGATAACGGAAAGGTACGCCGCAGCCGAAGGCATTGGGACGGCTCCAGACCAGCCCCAGCGAGCGCAGGCCGCGCTGGTAATACGCCTCCAGGTTGCTCAGATCGGCTTCAATGGCAGCGGCATCCTCAAAATGCAGCACGAGGCTGTGCCGTCCGGCGTCACGGTTGGCATGAAGGTCCTCGTAGGTTCGCACCACGCGGACCGGCTCGCCGGGTGCCTGCTCCCAGGTGTCCAGCAGCTTCAGCACCGCGTCGGTAAAGGCACGGGCGTAGCCGGGTTCGACCGGGCTGTTGGGCGCCAGTGCGTAACCCTCCTCGGTCATCTGCAAGCCGTAGAGCGGATCACTCTCCGGGGAGTCCGGCGGGGCGGGCGGAAAGATGGCATAAATGCCGCCGATCAGTCCGCCGCGCTGCGCCCGGGGCAGATCGAGATGGCCCTGCGCGTGTTCCTCAAAGAACGAAAGTCCTCTCCGGTACAGCGCGGCCAGGGTATCGTTGTGTCCGTCGAAAATGGGCAGCGGGGTTACGGGGCTTTCTCTTTCCGAGGCCGCTGCATCCCGCATCAGCGCGCCTCCAGATCAGCCAGTTCGTCGGGGGTCAGGCGCAGGTCGATGCCGTCGAGACAGTCGCGCAGTTGGTCGAGCGTCTTGGGGCCAATGACGGGAATCACCGGGAAGGGCTGCGAGGTCAGGTAGCTCAGGGCGATAGCCGTGATCGAGACGCCGTAGCGTTCGGCCAGAGCCTGGGCGCGCCGTGCTCGTTCGTGATTGAGCGGGCTGTCGTACTGCTTCCGGTCGGATTCTTTGAGCGTGCCGCTGGCGAGTTTGGTGAAATAGCCTTTGGCCTGGGACGTGAACGGAATGACTGCCATGCCGCTGCTGCGATGAAAATTCACTCCGGCCTCGTCCAGCAGGACCAGCGTCTTGTCGCCGATGGCCTCTGCGTTGGGGGCGGCCAGGCTCCACAGCGGCTGGTCGGCGACGAAGCCGCTTAACCCGTGCGACCGGGCGTAAGCATTGGCTTCCTGAATGCGGGCGACGGTCCAGTTGGAGCAGCCGAAATAACGAATCTGCCCGGCCTGCACGTGCGCGTTCAGGGCGTCCATAATCTCGGCGACCGGCACCGCCAGGGCGTCACGGTGCAGCCAGTACAGGTCGATCGCCTCGATTTGCAGGTAGTGCCGGCTGGCGGCGACGTCGTGGGCGATGGCCTCTGGCGACATGCGCGCGATGTGCATCGTCTTCAGGTCGGGATGCGCGCCTTTGGTCGAGACGACTGCCTGGTCGCGCAGGCCGCTCGCTTGCAGCCATTCGCCCAGGGTGCGTTCGCTGGCGTTCTGGCCGCCGGGCAGCCAGTCGGCATACACGCGGGCCGTATCGACGAAATTGCCGCCGGCCTCGAAAAACGCGTCCAGCAGGGCAAACGCATCCTGTCGGGGGACGGCGGACCCGAACGAGCCGGTGCCCAGGCAGAGGTGCGAGACGGTCAGAGTCGTTGCCGGAATCGTGAGGGATTTCATCAGCCTCCTGCGATCTTGTACAGGGCCGTTGCGATCAGCCCGAGACTATACGCGGTGGTGTAGTAAATGATCAGGGGTTGTGGCCCGCGCCGCCACCACAGCAGCAGGGCCAGGGCCGCCAGCAGCGCAACGACGTACAGGTCCAGCCCGATGACCTCGAAGGCCAGGTTCGCAAAGATGCCCGCCGCAATAAACATCCCGTTGACCACCAGCAGCCCTTTATCCCGTCCACTTAACACGCCCTGGTAGGGGAAGATCACCTGAATCAGCAGCAGCGCAGCATTCACCAGCACGAAGCCGGTGAAGAAGACCCAATGCGAGAACTCATCGTCGTTGAAGATAATGATGCGGCACAGCGCGCTGTCCACATCGTCCGGGCAGAAACGAAGATGCAGATAATTGGTGACCTCATGATCGCCGTAGCTGGCTCCCAGCAGGTAGACCCCGATGATAAAGATGACGCTGAGGAGCAGATGCCAGCGGTGGGGCGCGCCGCCCTGTTCGAGGTGTTTTTTCAGCAGATAGAAGGCGACCGCTGAGATGAGTGGGAGCACCAGCATATTGTTGAGATCGACCCAGCGCAAGAATTCGTTGGGCAGCACATAGCCCGTCGTCAGGGTGGTCAAACGGTTGATGGAGACGAGGATGACGACGACGGATTGCACAGCCAGCAGCAGATGAATGCGGCTGGCGGAAGAGTCCGACGCCTGCGCAACCATAACCTGTCACCTTTCATTGGCTACTTTCGATGTTCGAGAGGGCAATCATACCGCCGAACCCGGCGGCTGGCTATGAACCGCCTGTATATGTCATTCGGAAAAAGGGCAGATTTCCGAATAGTTAATGAAGAATATGGAAACTTTGTAAATTCACAATAAATCCACG